>JANYEP010000041.1 GCA_025363075.1 Chitinophagaceae bacterium
GCATTCCCTTAAGAACAAGGCATAATGAGGTTGCACCTGCACAGTTTGAGTGTGCTCCAATATTTGAAGAAGTAAGTGTGGCTGTTGACCACAATGCGTTATTAATGGACATTATGGAGCGTGTTGCTCGCAGGCACAAACTAAAAGTGTTGATGCACGAAAAACCATTTGCAGGCATTAATGGTAGTGGTAAACACAACAACTGGAGTATGGCTACAGATACTGGTGTTAATTTATTAAGCCCAGGAAAAACGCCAAAAACAAACTTAATGTTTCTTACATTTTTTGTGAACACTATTAAAGCTGTTCACGATTATGCAGAACTTTTAAGAGCATCCATTGCAAGTGCTGGCAATGACCATAGGCTTGGTGCAAATGAAGCTCCACCAGCAATTATCAGTGTGTTTGTTGGTAAGTATTTAGCCAAGGTTTTAGAAGATGTTGAAACCCGTGTTGGTGGCAAGTTTGATGAGCAAGATGAAGCTATTTTGAAATTGGATATTCATAGAAGTATTCCTGAATTGATGTTGGATAATACTGATAGAAACCGTACTTCTCCATTTGCATTTACTGGTAATAAATTTGAGTTTAGAGCTGTTGGTTCAAGTGCAAACTGTGCCAGCCCAATGACAGTGCTGAATGTTGCAGTTGCCGAAACTTTAAAGACATTTAAAAAAGATGTTGATGCAGTAATTGCAAAAGGTGAGAAGAAAGAAATTGCAGTGATTCAAGTACTTCAAAAATATATTGTAGAAAGCAAAAAAGTTTTGTTTGAAGGTGATGGTTACAGCGATGGCTGGCACAATGAAGCTGCACGACGTGGCTTACCAAACGTACCAACCACGCCACTTGCACTCGATGCAATGGTTACAGAAAAAGCATTCAAGTTGTATGAAGGCAATAAAGTTTACACCCATAGTGAGCTTGAAGCAAGACACGAAATTGAGTTGGAGAAATACATTAAAAAGGTGCAGATTGAAGCAAGGATTATGGGCGATTTAGCATTGAACCATATTATTCCTGCTGCTGTTAAATATCAAAATACTTTGCTTACAAATATCAATGGTTTAAGGGCTGCTGGTTTACCAGAAGCTGCATACAAAAGCCAGTTGGATATTTTAGGTCAAATAAGTGGACATATACAAACTGTTTATACAAAATGTGATGAATTGGTAGAAGCAAGAAAAGTTGCCAATGCTATTACAGATACACGAGAAATGGCTATTGCTTACTGCACTACAGTTAAAGAGGCATTTTTTGATGACATTCGTTACAGTGTAGATAAATTGGAAGCATTGGTAGATGATGAATATTGGACATTACCAAAATACAGAGAGATGTTGTTTTTGAAATAAAAATTAGAACACTGATTTAACTGATATAGCTGATTGCCACAGATTGCACTAATAGACACAAATGATTCGTGTTCATTCGTATAATCTGTGGCTTTTGTTTAAAGCAAATTAAAACTACCAATATGAAGCAACTAAAATTTAAACTTGTTCCATTCATACTTCTTGCCATTGTTGCCATTGCTGCACTTTTTGGTGCAGGTAATCATCCTTTAAAAGACACGAATGTTTACAACCAGGCAGATACTGTTTGGATAATTGTAGCCACAGCTTTGGTGTTTTTAATGACTCCAGCACTTGCTTTTTTTTATGGTGGAATGGTACACAGAAAAAACGTTTTATCTACAATGATAAAAAGCGTAGTAGCAGCAGGAGTTGTTAGTATTATTTGGGTTGTTGTTGGCTACAGCCTTTGTTTTGGAGAAGATATTAAAGGCATTATTGGTAATCCTTTTACGCATTTGTTTTTTAAAGATGTAGTAGGAGCGAAGCCTTGGATTGGTGCAACAACAATTCCTCTTTTGTTGTTTTCATTGTTTCAATTAATGTTTGCAATCATTACACCAGGCTTGGTTGTTGGTGCTGTTGCCGAGCGAATAAAATTTGCTTCCTACACTTTATTTATCGTGTTGTTTACGCTATTGGTGTATGCACCTTTAGCACATTGGAGTTGGCATCCTGATGGCTTTTTAGCCAAAATGGGTTGCCTCGATTTTGCAGGTGGAACTGTTGTTCACATTTCAGCAGGTTGTGCTGCATTGGCAGGAGCTTTAGTGTTAAAAAGAAGAAAATCTCACTTGGAACAAAAAGAAATTCCACCAGCAAATATTCCCTATGTTTTAATAGGCACTGGGCTACTTTGGTTTGGATGGTTTGGCTTCAATGCAGGTTCTGCTTTAGCTGCAAACGCACTTGCTGTGTCTGCATTTGCAACAACAAATACTGCTGCTGCTGCTGCTGGTTTAAGCTGGATGTTTTTTGATGTAATGAAAGGTAAAAAGCCTTCTGTGCTTGGGTTTTGCATAGGTGCTGTGGTAGGCTTGGTAGCCATTACACCTGCTGCTGGTTATGTTGCAATTCCCCACAGTATTTTTATAGGGTTCCTTGCAGCATTGATTTCAAATGTTGCGGTTTACATTAAATCCAAAACAACTTTGGATGATACTTTAGATGTATTTCCTTGCCACGGTGTTGGTGGAATTGTTGGTATGTTAATGACAGGAATTTTTGCTTCAAAAGCTGTGAATGATGCAGGTAATGATGGTTTATTTTATGGCAATGCTGCATTCTTTTTTACACAAGTAAAAGGAATGTTGATAGCTGTTACATATAGCTTCATAATGTCCTACCTTATTTTTAAATTTATCAATTATGTGTTGCCAATTCGTGTTTCAGAAAGTGAAGAAGCAGATGGATTGGATGCTTCGCAACACAACGAAAAATATTCTCAGGGAACATTAATAGTAGGAGAGAAGGAAGTGTTGAGGCATTAGGGCAAAATGTAATACTCTACGAAACAATAATTCATATAGTTGTGACTACAAATTAACAACAGCAGTATATTTGGCTTCAGTTCAAGCGTAATAAAATGCAGCTCTATACGATAGTCAAGCTCTGAACGTTAGTAGCCCAGCCCTTTTATATTAATAGCATCTAATGACAAAACTTAATAACAAACTTTTTGCAATTTTTTTGATACTTGGGATTTTATTTTTCATTGTGATAATTTATATGTTTTTTACGAACGAAATACTTCCAAAAGTTTCAAGTTCAGCAAAACATAAGCTTACTTTAAACAATGTGAAATTTGTCAAAAACTATTATTCAGATACATCTTTAATTAATAAGCAAAGACAAACAAATGAAAGAATGGTTTATGATGAAAATGACAAATATCCTTACTGCGTTAAAATCATAAATCAAGTTGACAGTTCAGTTTATGCAAAGACAAGATTTTTTAATTTAAAGACTATTGGCGAAGCTGAAACAATTGATTTTTATAACTCAGCAATTCCTCAAACGACTATAAACGATAACTATGAAGTTGAAATTTCACTTAAGGAGAAAATAATTGTTAGCTTTGATAACATCAACTTTGGTAGTTTGTTGGATATAAAAAGTAAGAAAGATAATTTAACTGAAAGTAGAGATTTTAAATTAGTTTCGAAAGATAAAAGGCTAATTATTTTTCTTTCTATGACAATTGATTGAGAAAAGAAAAACACATAGGCAAACAGCTTGCTAATAACGTGACATTAAACTGCAATCATAAAATAAAGGATAGTGATAAGTTATGCCAATATTCTTTAGAATAAGTATAATAGGATTAAATTATTTTTCTTTATTTTGTTACAAAACTGCAACCATAATGGAAGATTTATTGGACGAGTTTGCCGAAACTGAACATTTTACTGACAAGGAGATAATCTTTAAAATATGGACTGCTCCACGCCCTGTTTTTAAATATATTGATAAAGCAGGATATAGTAAATATGTAACACTATTGTTGGTTTTACAGTTTGTAACAAAACTCATAAAACAATATGCCCTTCAAAATACCATCATAACCAGTAACTCTCTATTTTTTTTAATAGGAACTATTCTATGTGGAGTATTTATTAGTATATTAATATATTTTTTTTTTGCGATATTACTAAGATGGACAGGCAGCTGGATGAAAGGGGAAGCAAATACAACTGCTCTTATCCGGGTAATAGCTTATTCGCTCATTCCAATGATTTTTTCATTTTTTTTACTCATCCCAGGTTGCATAGCATTGCACTATGGAATACTAAAAGACTATACCGAATTTACTGAAGAAGGTGCATTATCAACGTTAATCTATTATGCTTTTAATGCTGTTGAGTATGTATTGCTACTCTGGTCAATAGTGTTATGTATTGTAGGTATATCACAAGTGCAAAATTTTTCTTTAGGCAAGTCAGTTTTAAATTTCTTGTTAGCCATTTTGGTAGTTGTGCTTCCACTTAGTTTAATAATTTATCTTTTTAATTGGTAGCATTGCTGATAACTCGTTTACATTTTATGCAACCGCTTTTCACCTTTCTTTGTAGCCACAATTCACAATATGAATCCAACGATTTTATTAATGTTTGTTATTGTTTATTTTGCTGTTTTATTGGGCGTAGCCTGGTACACATCACGCAAAAGCAATAACGATTCTTTTTTCATTGGCAATAGAAACAGTAACTGGATGCTCGTTGCTTTTGGTATGATTGGAACATCGCTAAGTGGTGTAACTTTTGTTAGTGTTCCTGGTGGTGTAAGCAGTGGTAGTTTTTATTATCTGCAATTGGTGATAGGATATTTGTTGGGTTATTTAGTTATTGCATTTGTGTTGCTTCCTCTCTACTATAAATTAAATTTAACAAGCATTTATACTTACCTTGAAAAACGTTTTGGCAATACTGCACACAAGGCAGGAGCATCTTTTTTTATTCTATCAAGAATTGTAGGAGCCACAGCCAGACTGTATTTGGTAATAAACATCCTGCAAATTTTTATACTAGATAAAATGCAAGTTCCGTTTTTTGCAACAGCTTTGGTTATCTTGTTAATGATTTTATTATACACTTTTGAAGGTGGTGTAAAAACCATCATTTATACCGATACTTTGCAAACAACAGGAATGTTAGTGGGGCTTATTGCTTGCATCATTGTTATAATAAAAGCATTGAATATTGATTTTGCAACAGCACTCTCACAAATGAATGTAAAAGGTTACACCAAAATATTCAACACCGATGTAAAATCGTCTTCCTACTTTTTAAAACACATTTTTGGTGGAATGTTTATAGCCATTGCTATGACAGGTTTAGACCAAGAAATGATGCAGAAAAACATCAGCGTAAAAACGTTGAAAGACTCGCAGCGAAATGTACTAAGCCTTGCCACCATTTTAATTTTTGTAAACTTCCTCTTTTTGTTTTTGGGTGGTGTGCTTTATCTATATGCAAACAGCAAGGGTTTAACGGTTGCACCAGACGATTTATTCCCAACCATAGCACTCAACGAAACCTTTGGTACATCTATAGGCATTGTATTCATCATAGCACTCATTTCTGCATTGTTTCCAAGTGTTGATGGAGCCATCACATCGCTCACATCAAGCTATTGCATTGATATTTTGGCAATGAATAAAAGCAGTTTAAGCGAAGCAGAAAAAAAGAAAAAAAGGTTGAAAGTGCATTTAAGTTTTGCTGCCATTTTCTTTGTAATGGTATTGCTTTTTAAAGCCATTAACGACAAGCTGATTATAGAATTAATCTTCAAATTTGCCAGCATTACCTATGGCCCTTTGCTTGGGTTATTTGCCTTTGGCATATTAACAAAAAGAAGTTTAAATGCAAAGCTCATTTGGGCTGCCTGCCTTATTTCATTAATGTTTTGCCTTGGCATTGATGTATTCAGCAATCCTATTTGGTACGAAAAGAGGTTGCATACCACACTTGGTTTATCAACTATTTCAGAACGAATTTTCAATGGCTACAAAATAGGAAACGAATTGATTATTTTAAATGGATTGATTACATTTTTTGCTTTATGGTTAATATCTAAACCAAAAGAAGAATTAATAGAAAAATAATAGCAGTGCTTGCAAGCAGCTTCAACATTGATATTCATTTGAATATATAGATGCTTTAAAACACCGTTTGGAACTTTACGCAATGGTAATATTGTTACTCTAAACTTACCACTATTTTCATTGTCTGTTAAACAAATATTTCACAATGCAATCCGTATATGTTGCCTGCATTATCACCATTCTGGTAGCAATTGTTGTAAAATGTATCTTTTGGTTTCAAATCAAACACAGACAATCAAAGCTGTTGTTACGAAGTTTTATACGCTTCTACAGCATCTATGATATGCACGATGCATCTTCTCCTCAAATGCTAACATTCTGGAAAATCAGCAACTACTGCAACATAGCTTTTTATATTGCTTTTATAACATTGCTCATTGTTATTTACATCAACACTTCATTTATTGCTGCTTAGTTTTTAAACAACCACTTTCAGTAAATAAGGTTTGTCATTTCGAGGGTTCTTGCTCAGGGAAATCTGCATAGTTAATAGACGTTGATTTTTTTTATTTATTCACTACAAGCCTTGCTACTACAGCTTCTCCTTTGATAATAGCTTTAATAAAATAAGCCCCATTATTCCATTGTTTTGTGTTAATTGTTAGGTGTTCCGTTGGGTTATTTATTTGTTGAATTGTTCTGCCAACATAATCTACAATCATAATTTCTTTAGCACCCTTGCAGTCAATAGTTACAAAGCCTTTTGCAGGGTTGGGGTAAACATTAATTGCTAATTTCTCATTTCTAATTACTAATTGGTTTACTTCACTATAAGTTTTGCTACCATCTTTATCTACAATTTCTAATCGGTAGTAAATCGTAAGTTTATCGTTAGTAGTCGGTAGTTCATTATCAGTAAACTCATAACCACCAAATCCTTTAGCAGCAATAGTTCCAATGGTTTTAAATGTTGTTCCATCAATACTTCTTTGAATATTAAAATGAGATGTATTAATTTCTGTTGTTGTTGTCCACGAATTTAAAACTTGCTTTTTGTTTGTAAATCGTGCCTCGTAACTTGCTAATACAACAGGCAAGGTATTCAGCAAATTATTTTGAAAAACAGAAACATTATTGTTGCCATAATTAGGAGCAACAATATCTGGCTTTCCATCTCCATCAAAATCGGCAATTGATGCAGAGAAAGGGTAATTGCCAGTTGCAAAGTTTACGCCTGTTGCAAATGCAGTGCTATCAATAGTTCCAGCATTATAATTGTTTTTTATTACTACCATTTTATTGCTAATAAAATTTGATACAATAATGTCAGGTTTATTGTCTCCATCAATATTTGCAACTGCAACATAATATGGCGACTCGCCGTTTGTACGAATATTAAATTTTGCTGCAAACGAAGCAGCAGCAATAGTTCCAGCAGTTGCAGTATTAGTAAGAACAGAAATAGAATTGCTACCTTGATTGGCAACTATCACATCTAATTTTCCATCGTTATTTAAATCGCCAATTGTAAGTGAGTGAGGGCCTAAACCCACAGTAAAATCAATTTTTGCAGCAAAAGAATTTGCAACAATGCTATCGTGCTGTGTTGTTTTATTTCTTAGAATAGAAATAGTCTTAGCATTATAATTAGCAACAGCTATATCAGGTTTCCCATCTCCATCAAAATCGTCAATAGCAACACTTGTAGGCCCTAACCCTGTTGCAAAATCAACGCTTGCAGCAAAAGAAGTACTAGTAATTGTGTTAACAATTGCTTGGTTTTTAAAAATAGAAATCGTGTTGCTATAACTATTTGTAACTGCTAAATCGGGTTTGCCATCTCCATCTAAATCTCCAATAGCAACTGATGTTGGTAGTGCTAAAGTATCACCAATAAAACTTACAGCACTTGCAAATGAAGCAGTAGTAATGCTTCCAGCAGTTGATGTGTTTTTATAAACATTTATTTTATTAAGAAATTGATTAGTGACAACAATGTCTAATTTGCCATCTCCATCTAAATCACCAACAGCAATGGAGCTTGGTGTAGAGTCTGTTGCAAAATCCACTTTAGCAGCAAACGAAGTGGTAGCAATAGTTCCAGCGGTTGATGTGTTTTGCAAAATAGAAAAAGTATTGGTTAATCTATCCACAACAATCATATCTGGTTTGCCATCTCCATCAATATCTGCAATAGCAACAATAGATGCAGGATTCATCCCTGTTGCGAAATTTACCCTTGCTGCGAAAGAAGATGAAGTAATGGTTTGTCCAACACCACCATTAAACGTTACTACAAAAGGATTTGAAGAAGATGCAACTAAACCTGTTGTAGTGTTTGTGATAGCTATAGGTTGATAAGTTGCACCACTTGGAACAGTGACTGTGAGGTTTGTTGCAGAAGCATTTGTTATTGTTGCTTTTGTTGCACCAAAATAAACAATATTGTTTGCAGCAGTTGCATCAAAGCCGATGCCAGTAATAGTTACAGAGGTTCCAACTGCTCCGCTTGCGGGTGTGTATGATGTAATAATTGGCTGCGATGTTGCAACAATGTTTATTGTAAAAACTGATACAATAACTAATAAAAATTTTAGATATATAGTTTGTTTCATTTTGTTTTATTTAAGCGAAATGTTTTATTAAAAGCCTCTAATGCCAGTTACATTGTTGGTAGCTGTAATGTTTGAACTATTGTTAGTTCCATTAATCTTCCAATTACTAAACACAACACCTGCTGCATTGCTTATGGTCATCCCGTGTGTTGCAGTAATATTGAAATTAGAAAAGTTAATGTTTTTAACCAACCCATTTGTAATGCCTGCAATAGTGCCAGCATTGTTTGCTTGAGTAACAGTAAGGTTGTTGATATAAAAACCATTGATGCTTGGAATATCTGTTGGATAAGCTGTGCTAGTACTATAATTCAAATCAACAACAATAGGGTTGGTTACCTTTTTCATTGTGATATTTGAATAATATAAATTCTGCATTAATCCGCCCAAACCTGCACCAGACTTCAATCTTATACCATTGGTAGTCCCATTAAAAGTGCAGCCCGTAACTCTTAAATTTCTTAAACCATTATCAGTTTCACTGCCAACAGATAAACCGTGACCATGCAGAAAAGTACAATTTTCAATAGTAATATCCTGCGAAATTCCTGGTATTAATGCACCATTAACCCTGCCCGATTTTATTGCAATGCAATCATCTCCCACATCCATACTGGTATTTGAAATTAATACATTTCTACAATATGATGGGTCAATGGCATCAGTATTAGGCGATGTTGCAGGAGCATAAACTTTTACATTATTAATAACAACATTCACGCATTGATTTGGCACAATATGAAATGATGGAGAATTTTGAACAGTTAAACTATCAATTGTAAGATTGGTTACTCCTGTTACATATAATAGTCTTGGTCTGCTAATGGTATTGTTGGCATTATATGCAGCCCACCACGGAGCACCGCTGCCATCAATGGTTCCTGCACCAGTGAAGGAAACGTTTGTAAGATTTTTACCTCCAATTAAGTTCAATAAACTACCACTAATACTCCAATCACTCATTATAGGACTACCCAATAAAACTGCACCACTATCAATATGCAAATTCACATTGCTTTTCATAACAAAAGGTGCTGTTCTATAAGTACCTAGCGTTAGCCTTACAGTGCCACCACCAGTAGTGCTACAATAGTTAATGGCGTTTTGAATGAGTGTGTTTTTTAAGATAGTATCTCCAGCAACTACAGTTAGGGTAGAATCATTGTCATCGAGCAATGTGGTTGCAATGCTTTTAACTGGATGCAATGCAGCAACAATGAAAATAATTATTATGTATTTTTTCATATTTAAAACTTATCGTTTTGTTAGCAAGTAAAAGTATAATATGCATCAATAGCAGGGCATAAATTACAATGCAAACGATTGGCGAATTATAATTTTGACTGCAACTTTTTGCTAAAGATAAAAAGATGTTAATTGTTCAAAAAGGAGTAAAGATTTTAGGTAATAGACTAAAAGAGAAAGTCAGTCTTTTTAAAATTAATGACAAAAAAACAAACTTTCAGAAAAATATGGTTCGTCATTTCGAGGGTTCTTGCTATGGGAAATCTACATAGTCAATAGACGTTGAAAACTTTTTTTAGTTCCTCTAAAACAGTTATATAATTTTAATAATCTATAGAACAAGAAACAATAATACTGTAGTTAATTGAAGAAATTGCAAAAGATTTTGTACTAACTTATTCGATAAAGAAAATATTAAAATACTATTGCTTGTAAATTTGAAAATGAGAAATTAAACCTTTTAAAAAACTTTAAAACATGAAAAATAAAATTTTACTCTACTTCATTCCTTTTCTTTTTGGTTGTAATTCATCTAATTCACAAACTGATAGTAGCTTGGAATTGCCCAAACAAATTAAAATCATTGACAAAACAGTTAGTTATTTTTCGGATACTTTAATAATAAGTGATTCAATGTTCATTAAGGAGTACTGTGATGAAATCAAAAAAATGCGAGTAGAAAAAAATGCTAATTTAAAAGCAAATAAAGGATTCTTTGAGGTACGGTTGTACTATAAAAATAAAAGTGAAGATGAATATGCAATAATTGAAACTACATACGATGGTATAATAATAATGCATTCATATGGATCAGACGCAGGTATATTGTATAAAAACGATAAACTACATAGTATGCTATTTTGGAAAAATAAGGGGAATGAATAATTTTTGGTCTTAGCAGAGTCTCCCAACGCGGACTTTGCGTTTAAAATGCTTAGCTATTGTTAATTACCAGTCAACCATCATAAATCTACAGCTATGTTTAAACTATTTTTTTGGTGAAATAGTGGCTTCTGGCTGCTAAAATATCGTTCCCTTAAGTTGAAGAAGCGTTCCCACTGCATTACGAAGCGTTCCCAGTGCATTCCACACGACCCCCTGACAGTTCACTATGACCCCCTGACAGTTACGCATCATTCCCAGTGCATTCATCATCGTTCCCACTGCATTACGAAGCGTTCCCAGTGCATTCCACATGACCCCCTGACAGTTCACTGTGACCCCCTGACAGTTACGCACCGTTCCCAGTGCATTCCACACGACCCCCTGACAGTTACGCATCGTTCCCAGTGTGTTCATCATCGTTCCCACTACATTACGAAGCGTTCCCAGTGCATTCATTATCATTCCCACGAAGTGAAGAGCCATTCCAAGTCTATTAAGAATAGTGTTAGTGCGTTCAGCATTGTTTCTAACTATTTTTACACTTTCATTCCTGCAAAGTCTCTCAACAAATACTCTGGTTTGCAAAACACTTTAACTTGCAGCCATAAAACGCAACACAATAATGATACAAATAGAAGCAGCAACAGTAAGCAAACTCATTCTCCACAGGATAAATACAGAAGACGATACCTTGCAATTAAGCAATGCTATGTTTCATTTTGATGATGCAGAACAGGAAGCAGCTTTAAATAAAATATTTCTAAAGCCTTTTGTAAACAATGCCACAACACTCGAGTTTAAACACGATATAAATCTTGATTTGAATGTGTTGTTTACGCTATCAAAAGCTATTTATAATGATGAAGATTTTATAGCCAATTCAAAAAACATTTGTAAGCATTTGCAAGCAGTGTCAAAGCATCCCAACATTAAAAGTGGCGATGTGTTTGTGTTGCAGTTCGACGACATTATTTTAAACAACAATATGTATAAGGGCATTGGTATTTATAAAATAGAAAACAAGGAAACCTTTATAGAAACCAGTGGCAAAAAAGATGTGGCACTTAGCTTTAAAAAAGGCATTGGCAGCAAACGATTGGATAAAGCTTGCCTGATTTTATTTACAGATGAACCCTACACTATTTTTCTAATAGATAATGTAAGTGGCGAAACAGATTACTGGCAAAACGAGTTTGTAAAAATTGGTTTCAAAAAAGACAATATCAACAACACCAATCAATATCTTTCGCTCACCAAAAACTTCATCACACAGCAATATCCAGAAGATTTTGAAACTACCAAAGCCGATCAGATAGATTTACTAAATCGTTCTGTGGAATATTTTAAAACCCACGAAACCTTTGAAAAGGCAGGGTTTGAACAAGAAGTATTGCATCACGAAAACCTCATCAATTCTTTTCAAAAATTCAATAAGGAATATGCCAAGGAAAATGAGTTTGAATTAACCGATGGTTTTGAAATATCGGCACAAGCAGTAAAAAAACAAGCAAGGGTTTTTAAAAGTGTGTTAAAGTTAGATAAAAACTTCCACGTTTATATACACGGCAATCGTGAATTGATTGAGCAAGGCATTGATGCAGATGGAAGAAAATATTACAAGCTATATTTTGAAAATGAAGCGTAGTATTATTTGTCTGGGTTAATATTTTACCACCGATAAAAGCAAACTTCGGTTGTTAGGATTGCAAATAATGTAGCAAGAACCATAAATAAAATATCCAGATGGAAAAATAGAATAGTCAGATGAGATAATAGAACATCCAGAACCTAAAATACTACTTTCAGATGGATAAATACAACAGTCAGAACGAAAAGTAAGATAGTTAGATGGAAAAATACTACTTCCAGATGGAAAAATAAAGTAGTCAAATGAAATAATAGCACTGTAAGTACGACATATATTCAGGCAAGATGGAAAAATAGAGTTCCCAGAACGAAAAATACTATATCCAGCATAACAAATAGCATATTTCAGCAAACAAAACTCTAACATATTTATAGTTAACCCAATAGTTTTG
>JANYEP010000051.1 GCA_025363075.1 Chitinophagaceae bacterium
TCGCCTGCTTGATTTGCAGTTATGGTTGTAGAACCAACACCAACAATAGTAACTGTGCTACCACTTATCGTTGCAACGTTTGTATTGCTACTTGTGTAAGTAAATATACCTGAACTATTACTAGTTGGGGCTGTTAAAGTAAATGCAGCATCACCCGAATTTTTAGCAGGAATACTAAAGCCTGTAATGGTTGGAGAAGAAGCAGATTTCCAGAAATAAATATTATCCAAATAAATCGTAGAGCCATTGTTGCCAACCAGTTTAAATTGACCAATTTTTGTTAAATCAATATTGGTGTATGATGTTAATGGGATGTCAAAACTGTTCCAACCTGATAGTGTAGGATTCACTGTAACCTTTTGTTCAACTTGTGGGCTTTGATTAATAAAATAAAAGTCTAAAGTAGAACAATTTGGTGTCCATACATCAAAGTGAAAAGCTTGCATTGATGATACGTTTAGTGGAGATACAAATTCAACACCTTGATAGTTTAAATTGTCATACTTAATAGTAGCATTTCCTGATATTGTGATATTAGTAATTGTAGTCGATTGCCCCCAATTTGGATAAAAATTCGTACCACTTACGTTTGTGTATGCATCACTGTAAACAGAAATTGCGTTAGATGAAAGATAGGTAGGTGTTGCAGCAGCAGTTGATGGCGGAGGAAAGCTCACAGTTAAAACTGCAGAAGTGCTACCTGTACCAAAAGAACCATCAGCAGCTTGATTTGCTGTAATTGTTGTAGAACCTAAACCAACAATAGTAACTGTGTTTCCACTAATAGTTGCTACATTAGCATTGCTACTTGTATAAGTAAATGCCCCATTACTATTGCTTGTTGGAGCAGTTAAATTAAAAGCAGGATCACCAACATATTTTGCAGGAATAGAAAAACCAGAAATAGTAGGTGTTGAAGCCGATTTCCAAAAATAAATATTATCTAAATAAACCACAGTTGTTGATGAATGATAATGCATTGGATTGTCTTGGAACTTAAATTGACCAATGTTACTTACTATGCCTGCACTATATAAAGTCAAGTCTATATCGTAACTATTCCAACCAGAAAATGTTGGGTTAAGTGTTACTTGTTGTTCAGCTCCAGTGGTTGTATTAACCAAGTAAAATTGAAATGCAGCACAGTTTGCTGTCCAAATGTCAACGTGCAAATTAGACATTGAAGATGCATTGATATTACTTGAAAATTGAGTTCCCTCATAATCAAGCATATCATACTTTTTCATTGTATCTCCAGATACAATGAAATCAGACACAATAGTGCCTTGTCCCCAGTTTGGAAAAAAGTCTGTATTGGGTAAATTTGTGTAAGCACCACTAAATACGGAAATCACATCAGCTGCTGCGTGTGTGGTTGGTGTTGGAGCAGCTGTTAAGGGTTGTGCATTTGCCTTAAACATAATCAAGGCAACGATTGCGAAGAGCAATTGTTTTGTTTTCATTTTTTGTGTTTTAATGAATGAATAAAAATAAGAATCCATTTCATTTCTAAACAGCTAATGGCAAGCATCCATCAATCGTTTTAGTGAAATGAGAAATAAAATTTCAAATGCAAAGTTACTTTCACTACATCTTCTTAAAAATATTTACACACATCATTACTACATCAAAAAATATAAATAATTGATTTACAATATTATTACACTACATCATTACTACATCAATTTATTTTATATACCTTTACATCCGATTTTATTTCCAAAATGAAAATTTTATTTCTTTTATTACTATTTCCTTCCTCGATTTTTTGTCAAAACACAATTGGCTTACCCGATATTATTAATTACACTAAACAAAACTATAGTGCAGGACTACAAAATTGGGATATTAAGCAAGATAAAAATGGAATTATTTATATAGCTAATAACGAGGGGTTATTAACCTTTGATGGCAAAAATTGGAAGCTATATCCATTGCCCAATAAAACAATCGTTCGATCTGTTGAAATTGGGCTTGATAACAACATCTATGTTGGTGGGCAAGATGAATTAGGGTATTTTTCTCCAGCTATCAACGGACAACTTTATTATCATTCTCTCACACAGTTTATTCCTTTAAAGCACAAATCATTTGGTGATGTTTGGGATATTGTTTATTACAAAAAAAATATTTTTTTTAGGTCAGATAGTAAAATTTTAAAATTTATTAACGAAACTTTTGAAGTATTTACTACAGCAACCGAATGGAGTTTTTTAGGCGAATACAACGGTAAGTTATATGCCCAAGAGTATAAAAAGGGATTATGCACCTTAGAGGAAAATGTTTGGAAACCACTGCAAATTGTAAATAATCTACCCCTAACCGACCCTGTTACAAGTATTTTACCTTTAAAAAATGATAGTGCAGTAATTACTACACTTAAAAATGGTATTTTTTTATTCTCCAAAAATGCGATTACTAAAATATCCTCCACCAACAGCAATTTATTTGAAAGCCAAAGAATTTATGCTGCCATCAAAATAAATTCAAATTGGATAGCAATTGCAACAAACAATAATGGTGTTTATATTATTGATTTAAAGGGAAATATTGTGCAAAGTTTTGCCCGAAAAGAAGGCTTACAAAACAACAATGTACTTAGTATTTTTATGGATGTACAAAGCAATCTATGGCTTGGACTTGATAATGGGATTGATTTTGTTGCTTACAATAGTGCCATCAAGCAAATAAATCCTTTTCTTCAAGATGGTTCTGGCTACACTGCTATCATCCACAAAAATAATTTATATCTTGGAACTGCAAATGGTTTATATGCTGTTGCATTACAGCAAACCAATGATTTAAGTTTTAGCAAAGGCAACTTTACAGCTGTAAATAATACCAAAGGACAAACCTGGGGTTTAGCATCCATTAATAACCAATTGTTTTTGGGACACCATGAAGGAGCTTTTGTTGTGAACGATTTGAACGCACAACAAATTTCGATTAATCCTGGTTTTTGGAATTTTATACCACTCTCAAACACCTACCCTACTGCACAAATGATTGCAGGAAACTACAAAGGATTGAGCTACTTTAATTATATAAATGGCAGTTTTATTGAAGGAGAAAATATTGAAGGATTTAACGAATCATCAAGATTTGTTGCTATTGATGCCGATGATAATATTTGGGTTTCTCACCCTTATCACGGTATTCATAAAATTGTAAAGCACCCCAATAAAAAACAAGAAACTTATACTTACACCAATAAAGATGGTTTGCCATCAAATCTTAATAACCATATTTATAAAATAAAAAATGAAGTAATAGTTGCTACCGAAAAAGGTATTTATGCATACAATTCAAGTTCAAACTTTTTTGAACCATCGGCTTACTATAAAAAATTATTAGGTGATCAAAGTATTCGTTATTTAAAAGAAGATGCACAAGGTAACATTTGGTTTGTACACGAAAAAAGCCTTGGTGTTATTGACTTTGGTGGTAAAGAACCTATAATTATTTATATATCAGAATTGAATAATAAATTGCTTAGTGGATTTGATTTTATATATCCTGTTAATCAAAATAATATTTTTTTAGGTGGCGAAAAAGGGTTTTATCATCTAAACTACGAGAAGTACAAACAATCTGTTGCTAAAATGCAAGTACAGATTCGCTCTGTGAAAATTACGAGTGATACAGATAGTTTATTATTTGGTGGTTATTTTAAACCTGTGAACGAAAAGCAAATTCAAGATGATAAAAATTTACCCTCAATTAAAAGCAATTACAAAACAATTCATTTTGAATTTGCAACTACACTATTTGGTTCTCAATCTAATTTAGAATACAGCTATAGACTAAAAGGATTTGATAATAATTGGAGTATTTGGAATAAACAAACTACTAAAGAATACACAAATATACCTGCTGGTAAATATGTATTTGAAGTAAAAGTGAGAAGCAATCTGAATTTTGAATCAGACACAGCTACTTTCACATTTACTATTTTACCACCCTGGTATTTAACCATTTGGGCAAAAATTATTTACTTTTTATTGTTCGCTACTTTTAATTATTTACTGTACCAATGGCAAAGAAAAAAGTTCAAACTGCAACAAGAAAAATATGAACAAGAACAAAAGAAACTGCAATACATTCACGAGTTAGAATTAAGCAAAACCGAGAGCGAGTTGGTTACACTGCAAAATGAAAAACTTGAATCGGATATCGATTTTAAAAACTCTGAATTAGCTTCATCAGCAATGCACTTAGTTAAAAAAGGCGAGCTACTATCTAAAATAAAAAGTGAGTTAACGCTAATAATGAGAAGCTATGATAATCCTCAAGCAACAGGCGATATAAAAAAATTATTAAAGTCGTTGGGCGAGGATGAAAATATTGATAAAGAATGGGAAGCTTTTTCTAAACATTTTGATCGAGTACACAATGATTTTTTAACAGCCTTGAAACAAAAGCATCCAAATATTACCCCAACAGAACTTAAACTTTCTGCTTATTTGAATATGAATTTAAGCAGCAAAGAAATTGCACAACTTATGAATATTTCGTTAAGAGGAGTTGAAATTAGCAGGTATAGATTGAGAAAAAAACTTGAAATACCCACAGAGCTTAGCTTATTCGATTATATGATGTCAGTAGTAAATAAATAATTGGAAAAATTTTACTCACCAAATCACATATATATTTCTTGTTTTTAATGAACTTCTTTGATAGTTACCAATAAAAAAAACGCTGCAAATCATTGATTATACAGCGTTTTAATTTATTTTGTGTTGTTACTGGCGGAGAGAGAGGGATTCGAACCCCCGGACCTGTAACAGTCAACAGTTTTCAAGACTGCCGCAATCGACCACTCTGCCATCTCTCCACTTGCAAAATAATAGGTTGAGGTTTAATCTGCCAAATAAAATTATAATAGTTTATACATTTTTTACTAAAACTCAATCATAGCAAGGCTTTCAAATAGATAATAAAAAATATATTAACACAATTCCCAAAATCTTCAAATCAAAATTTATTAACTCAACTATACATTTACATTTGCACGACTTATAAAATAAAATTCTCAAAATATTAATATGGCAAGAATTATTGGCGTAGCCAATCAAAAAGGTGGTGTTGGAAAAACAACTTCAGCAATCAACGTAGCTGCAAGCCTTGCTGTGCTTGAATTTAAAACACTTTTGATAGATGCAGACCCACAAGCAAATAGCACTACAGGTATTGGATTCGATTTGCATAACATAACTAACAGTCTTTATGATTGTATGGCAAATCATATTCCAGCAGCAGATGTAATTTTAAAAAGTGAAATACCAAATTTAGATTTAATTCCCTCTCACATTGATTTAGTTGGTGCAGAAATTGAAATGATTAATTATCCAAACAGAGAAAACGTACTAAAAAATTGTTTGGAAGCTGTGAGAGATAATTACGATTTTATCATCATCGACTGCTCTCCTTCTCTTGGTTTAATTACAGTAAATTCTTTGGTTGCGGCTGATAGCGTTTTAATTCCTGTGCAATGCGAATTTTTTGCATTGGAGGGTTTAGGAAAATTATTAAATACTATTAAAATAGTTCAAAGTAGATTAAATCCTGATTTGCAAATCGAAGGAATTTTAATGACAATGTATGATGGTCGTTTGCGTTTGTGCAATCAAGTGGTAAGTGAAGTGAGAAAGCATTTTGATGAAATGGTTTTTAATACACTTATTCATAGAAATACACGTTTAAGCGAAGCTCCAAGTGTTGGAAAACCAGCAATACTATACGATTCAGAAAGTAAAGGTGCTGTAAACTATCTTAATCTTGCGAAAGAAATTTTGCAAAAAAATAATATGACTAAGATGACGAATGAAGAGAGAATCTTAGAATAATTTTAAACTAAAAAAATGGCTTTGACAAAACAAAATAATAAAGATCTTCTGGGTAAAGGCATTCGTTCTTTACTTCAAAATATTGATGCAGATTTAAAAACAACAACCGGCAATTTAAAGAGCAATGTTGTTGACGAAGTTACTCATAGCGTTCGCATTCCTCTTGAGCAGATAATCATTAATCCTAAACAACCACGTAGAGATTTTGACGAAACTGCATTGAGCGAGTTAGCAGCTTCTATTAAGTTGCACGATATTATTCAACCATTAACTGTTTCAAAATTATCTAATGGAAAATATCAATTAATTGCAGGTGAAAGAAGATTTAGAGCCAGTAAAATTGCTGGTTTAAAAGATGTGCCAGTTTATGTACGTCAGGCAAATGATGTAGAACTTTTGGAGTTGGCATTGCTCGAAAATTTGCAACGTGAAGATTTAAACGCAATAGAAATTGGGTTGAGTTACAAACGTATGATGGAAGAACTTGACTACACACAAGAGCAAGTTGCTGAACGTATGGGAAAAGAACGTAGCACAGTTACAAATTACATTCGTTTACTGAAATTACCACCAGATATTCAATTGGCTGTTCGCAGTGGCACAATATCAATGGGGCACGCAAGGGCATTGATAACTATTGACCATATCGACAAACAACTTTTTGTTTATAATCAAATAAAATCAGGGCAATTAAGCGTACGCCAAACTGAAGAATTAGTTAGAAGGTTATACAAAAATGATAGCAGCAAAACTGCTGCTATTGATAAAAATATTTTGCCTCCTGCTTATAAAAAAATTGAAGATAATATAGCAACCCATTTTAGCACTAAAGTGAAAATGCTGCACAATAAAAATGGACAGGGAAGTATTACATTAGAATATTACAGCCTTCAGGAATTGAACAAAATTTTGGAACAAATGAATGTTGTAATAAACTAACACATTTATCACTAACCACTCACAATTAACCACTATTTGATGCTTTCATCTTCTCCCTACATAATGTACTCTGATGGTAATGGAAATATTTTTGAAGACACCAGTCTTTATGCAATGGGACGTGCAGGTTGGGATGCAATGGAAGTACCTATTGAAGATTGGATAGAATTGCCTGATGGTGGAAACCTTTATGAATTGCATAACAGAAGAGGCATTGGTATTGATGTTGTAACTAATGAAATGAGATTGTGCGATAAAGGTTGGGCTGTTGCTGCATTCATTCCTCCAGCACATACAGGTTTGTTTATTGCAGCTTATGAAAGTGAACCAGAAGCTCCAATGTTGCCATTGTTTTGCTACACTGCTGCTGCCTGGCACAACGAAAAATTTTATGTTCCAGCTGTTAGAATTGAACAAGATATTCGCCAGGAATGTGCAGGTTATGACGATGAAAAAATAAAAACCGGCACACAAAATTTATTGGCAAATTACCCACACAACAGGCTGGTAAAGCATTTGATGGAAAACTGCTGTATGACATACAATTGTCCTGCTGCACGAAATTTTTCTATGGGTAGATGGGAATGTCCAGTTCCCTCCTCTCCTGCTTGCAATGCAAATTGCATTGGTTGCATTTCGTTTCAACCACTCGAAGAAGAAATTGTTTCAACTCAAGATAGACTGACATTTAAACCAACTGCTGAAGAAATTGTTGAGTTTACTGTTCCTCATTTAATGAACGCCCCTTTTCCTATCATTAGTTTTGGGCAAGGTTGTGAGGGCGAACCTTTGTTAATGTGGGAAACCATTAAAGATTCTATCATTGAAATAAGAAAACACACTGATAAAGGAAGTATTAATATCAACACAAATGGTAGTAAGCCAGATGCTGTGAAAGCCTTGTGTGAAGCAGGTTTAAACAGTATCAGAGTTAGCACGAACTCTGCACAAAAAAGTATCTACACAAAATATTATCGCCCCAACAATTATCAATTTGAAGATATTGTAGAAAGCCTTAAAGTGGTTAAAAGCTTTGGTGGCTGGACTAGCATCAACTACTTTGTTTTTCCTGGAATGACTGATACTGTTGATGAATATGAAGCATTGCGACAAGTGATTATTGATACCAATTTAGATATGATTCAATGGAGGAATTTTAACATTGACCCAGATTGGTATTTAGGCAAAATAGGCATTACAGAAACGCAGGAAATGCTTGGTGTAAAGCAATTGATGGACTTGATTCACGAGGAATTCCCCAATGTAAAGTTTGGCTATTTTAACCCACCTATTGAAAGAATCAATGGTAAGTTTGAAATGGATTTTGCACATTACTAGTTCGCAACAAAATGCCTAAAATTGTTCTCGAATTCTCTAAACGATTTCTGCTTAAATAATAAGTCTAATGCTCTTATGTAGTAAGTACCTGAATTAGTTTTTATTTTGATTGTGTCCCAATTTTTTTGATTGATAACTTTCCATTTTAGTATATCTTCTTTTCGAATTATTTTTTCTTCTTGTATACAAAAAAAACCTTCCTGAAACTTACCACTAATCTCGTTTTCAGTAATATTAATTTCTATTGTTTCTGAAAATAATACTTGAAATAAATAGTATAGTATTAGAAAAGGAGAAAAACCAATTATTGCTAAAATTACAATTTGCGTAGCAATTGAATTAATTAATATACTCGGCGTTTTTGTATTGTATGTAATAAAAATGGAAGTGTATATAATCAAGATTGTTATTAATGAAATTATAATAATCCAAGGATTTTTAGTTTTAATATAAAAAGTCATTTCAAAAATATTTTAGGCACATAAAAGTATAAATTACAACAGATGAATATTACTAACGACCCATTTCATATTTAAAGTTAAGCTTTTTAAAAAAATCATACAATTTCAACATTTTATCATCTCTTATTTCAACGTCTTTTATATCCTTTGATTTTTCATAATTTAAACAATGAAAACATAAATCAATGAAAGAGGCTTTATTATTTTTCATTATAATTATTGAGTGATGTGGATCAAAACATCCACTTATAGAACCAATTCTTTGTGTTTTATACTTGTAAGTTAAAATTTTCGATAGCGAATAAATTTCTTTCGTAGATAAAACTAATCTTTCTTGAACCATATTTTCATTGAGTTTATCGTTAACAATTAATTCTAATAATTTTATTTTTTTGTTAGAACTATCAACTATTGAATTCGTTGAACGTGATCTCATATTATGACTAATAAGTAAAACTGTATCTGCTTGCAATAGTTTTGTACTTAATGAGATTTGGCAATAAGTTGAAGTGCCAACAAAAAGAATTATAATAATCAAACATATTTTCATAAAACCAAAATGTAAAAATACATTCAAAATAATGAGAACATCAATCCTTAACCCTACTTCTTTCCACATTCTTTTAAAAGCAACTCGTGCTATGGTTACTAACGTTATTTTCGCAACCAAATCATAACAATGCCAAAAGATATTTCAATAAAATCTGTACTTATAGTTGGTAGTGGACCAATCGTTATTGGTCAGGCTTGCGAGTTTGACTATAGTGGAAGTCAGGCTGCACGCAGCTTGCGTGAGGAAGGAATAAAAGTAATCCTCATTAACAGCAATCCTGCTACCATAATGACAGACCCAATGATGGCAGATAAGGTTTACCTGTTGCCATTAACCATTGAAAGTATTGAGCAAATTTTACAGGAAAATCAAATAGATGCTGTGCTACCAACAATGGGTGGACAAACAGCCTTGAATCTTTGCAAAGAAGCTGATGAACTGGGCATTTGGGAGCAATACAATTGCAGAATGATTGGTGTAGATGTTAAGGCAATTAATACAGCTGAAGACAGAGAATTGTTTAGGCAATTGATGGTAAAAATTGGTATTGGTACTTCGCCAAGCAAGGTTGCCAACAGCATTTTAGAGGGTAAAGAATTTGCACAGGAAATTGGTTTTCCTTTGGTCATTCGTTCTTCATTTACTTTAGGTGGCAGTGGTGGAGGATTTGTTCATAATAAATCTGAATTGGATGAAGCGTTAAAAGTTGGTTTGGAAGCCTCTCCTATTCACGAGGTTTTGGTAGAGAAAGCTGTATTAGGTTGGAAAGAATATGAATTGGAATTGTTGAGAGATAAAAATGATAATGTTGTTATCATTTGCACAGTTGAAAACTTGGATCCAATGGGTGTACATACAGGAGATTCAATAACTGTAGCACCCGCAATGACATTAAGTGATACTGCTTTTCAGGATATGAGAAACAAGGCTATTTTAATGATGCGAAGCCTCGGCAATTTTGCAGGTGGTTGCAATGTGCAGTTTGCACTCAACCCACAAACTGAAGAGTTGATTGCCGTTGAAATTAATCCTCGTGTAAGCCGTTCATCTGCATTGGCAAGTAAAGCTACTGGTTACCCTATTGCTAAAATAGCTGCTAAGCTTGCAATTGGATATAGTTTAGACGAACTTAAAAACCAGATTACACAAACAACTTCTGCATATTTTGAGCCTGCTTTAGACTATGTTATTGTAAAAATTCCACGCTGGAATTTTGATAAATTTAAAGGTGCAAATGATACTTTGGGTTTGCAAATGAAAAGCGTTGGTGAAGTAATGGCTATTGGCAGAAGCTTTAACGAGGCATTACAAAAAGCCTGTCAGAGTTTAGAAAACGAAGCTGTGGGTTTGGGATATTATGGTAAAAGTTTAATGAAAAGCCAGGATATTATTGAATATATCAAAACACCAAAATGGGATAGGATTTTCAGGATAAAAGATGCGTTGATGCAAGGTGTAACTGTTAAAACAATTGCACAGGCAACTGGTATTGACAGGTGGTTTTTATATCAGATACAAAGCCTTTGCAGCATTGAAATTGAAATGGGAAAACACACCATAGAATCCCTGCCAGATGATTTATTAAAACTTGCTAAACGCAATGGTTTTGGCGATGAGCAAATTTCAAGGATACTCCACGGCAACTGCACAGATGAAGCAGTGTATGAAAAAAGAAAGGCTCTTGGTATTACAAGAGTGTATAAGATGGTTGATACCTGTGCTGCTGAGTTTGAATCAAATACAAATTATTTTTATAGTACGTTTGAGGGGTAAAATGCTGCAGGATTATATTCCTGCAAACCCAAAATATCATAAAATATTTAGCACATAAAAAGCCTCAGCATTTGCCCAAATGTTGCGAAGAAAATCGTTTAGGGTTTAATAAAAATGCCTTGCAATTTTGCAAGGCATTTTTATTAAAATTTAGGTAAAAAGCTATAAACCAAACAACCCTTTATTCAACAATTGCAGGATCTCTTTTTTATAATCAGAGGGTACTAACAACGAAATATTATGGGTACTACCACCATAGTTTACCATTGTTACAGGTATTGATTTTATTGAGTTAAACAAAGTTTGTAGCACATTTTCTGTTTTAGCAATTTCATTACCAACAATAGAAATTATCGTTTGATTTTTTTCTATTTCAATGCTGCCAACCAATTCCAATTCTGCCACAATTTCGTTTAAGTGTGCATCACTATCAATGGTTACACCAACAGCAACTTCACTTGTTGTAACCATATCAATGGAGGTTTTATATTTTTCAAATACTTCAAAGGTCTTTCGTAAAAAGCCATAAGCAAGTAACATTCTACTGCTTTTTATTTTAATAGCAATAATACCATCTTTGGCAGCAATTGCTTTTACACCAACGCTTCCAGCTTCTTGTTTAATTACAGTTCCTGCTGCAGTAGGCTGCATAGTGTTTAGTAATCTAACTGGTACTTTCTTTTGCTGTGCTGGCCAGATGCAAGTAGGATGCAAAATTTTTGCTCCAAAATAAGCAAGCTCAGCTGCTTCATCAAAACTTAATTGTT
>JANYEP010000180.1 GCA_025363075.1 Chitinophagaceae bacterium
GTTTTTTAACAACTTTAAATGGTTGCAATATCAATTGATGGAAGTAGGTGTTGGTGGTTTTGTATCTGTGGTTACTGAGAATAAAGTAGCAGTTCAAGAGCCTGTGATTGTGGAAGAAAAAATTGCAGAGCCAGTAGCTGTTGCTATAGAAGAACATAAGGTAGTTGAAGAGCCTCTGATAGCTGCATCTAACCCAATGTTTGAGCAATATGATGTTGCAGAAACTGTTCCCAATAATGCAAAAGATTTTGTGGCGAATATGTCTATTCCAACTATTGAAGAAGTAAAAGGAATAATGAATGGCATTGATGAAAAAAGGCAAGAAGAAACTGAAATAGTTGAAACATTGAATGGTAAGGAGTTTGAAGAAGAACATCTTGCTCCTATTGTTGAAGAAACACCTGAAACACCTGTTGTTGTTGAGCATCAGCCAGAGCCTACACATTTTACATTTGAAAATCATATTCCAGAAATAGTAGAAGAGCCTGTGGTTCCTGTAAATGATATTCACGCAGAAATTGCTGCATTGAAAGCAAGCTGGTATGTAAACCATCCTGTAGAAGTTGAAACAACTGAAGAAGAAAAAGTTGAAGAGAAAGTTGTAGCACCTGAAGAAGTGGTAGCAGAACCTATTACGCTTATATCAACTGCAATTGAAACTAATTTAGGTTCTATAAAAGAGGCATTTAATAAACCTGTTGATACTGTTGCCCACGAACCTTTACCATTTGAAACAGAGCCTTACTACACCATTGATTATTTTGCTTCACAAGGAATTAAATTTGATTATACCAAAGACCCACAAGATAAACTAACAGCGAAGATGCTGAAGTTTACAGATTGGTTAAAGAAGATGAAATCTCCTAAGCCTGAAATCAACATTATGGTGGATGATCCAGAATTGGATAAAGCTATTCAAAATATTGCAGCTACAAGTAATCAAAGTAAGGAGATTGTAACAGAAACGATGGCTGAAATATTTGCCAAACAAGGCAAAACAGAAAAGGCAATTCAGCTATATATAAAATTAAGTTTTTTAATTCCCGATAAATCCGCTTATTTCGCAACCAAAATAAAAGAACTAAAAGGTATTTAAATGACAACTCTATTCGTAATTTTAATTGTATTAGCCGCTGTAGCATTAGGTTTTATTGTATTAATCCAAAACCCAAAAGGTGGTGGATTGGCTGGTAATGTTGGTGGAATAAGTAACCAACTAATGGGTGTTAAACAAACTACAGATGTTTTAGAAAAAGGTACTTGGATATTTGCATCTGTTATTGCAGTGTTAGCAATTACATCAACTTTATTTTTAAGTAGCAAAGCTGGTCTTTCAAAAGAAGCATCAGGCACTATTAAAAATATTACTCCTGCTGCACAAACTGCACCAGCACCTCAACAATCTGCACCACAGCAAATGACTGTGCCTACACAACAACCTGTTGCTCCACAAAAGAAATAATTTAATCATTAATAAATTTTAAAAAGGCTGCTTCAATATGAAGCAGCCTTTTGTTTTTGCAACCAATAAATTACTTTGGTATATTTCAGAAAATTATATTTGGTGATAATTTTTAAATTAACTGTACTATGACACATAGAAGTCTATTCAACATTGTTCTTAAAATATTCGGTCTATTGCTGCTCAAAAACACTATTGAGATATTGTTTGAACTCATTAACTCTATTTTGTATTTAGCCAACAGATATGGGAATTTAAGAAGTCAATCTGCCGATGTTAATTTAACAGGTTTGTTTGCAATCATAGTGGTGCTTGTTTTATACTTTACCCTCTTATTTCAACCGTTTTTTAAAACAAACAATATCATTGATGCCCTTAAACTTGATTAGGGTTTTGAGAATGAAGTTGACACAGAATTAAAGCCTGAAACATTTACTATCAATACATCTAACAGTAATGTTTTAATTATTGCAATAATTGCTACTGGTAGTTTTATATTGGTTGAAGAAATACCAAAATTTGCTTGGGATTATTGATGCTTGGGGAATGCAGAACAATATTGAAGTTTATTGAAAAGAAACAACGTAAAGATTAGACATAAATTGAATAAACAAAAGAGCCATTCAACTATTACGTTGAATGGCTCTTTTAGGTTAATCATAATAAATACTATTCTACTACTAATTTCTTAGTAGTTTTTCCTTGTTCTGTAATTGTTGAAACTAAGTAAAATCCTTTTGCTAAGTTAGAAATATCAATGGTATTTGTTCCCATACTTAATGCTTGAACTTTTACTTGTTTGCCATACAAATCAGTAACTACAATAGTTCCAGAGCCTACTAATTTTTCAACTTGTAAACTTACTGTTGAACGTGCAGGGTTTGGATACAAGATAAAGTCTTTACTGCTTGTAAGCAATACTTCATTGCTTACACCACCTCTATGTACAGGGCAAAGTACTACTGCTTTAACACCAGGTATTGCTCTGCTACTGATGCAACCTGATGGTGATGTATATGTAAATGTAATAGTGGTTGACGCTCCACCACCTGTGCCTACAATTGACATTAAACCACTTGTTGCACCTATTGTTGCAATCGCTGTGTTTGATGACTGCCAGTTACCACTTACTAATGCACCTGATACTTTCGCAATTACTGTGAAAGTATCACCTATACAATATGCACCCCCAGCCCCTGCTTGATAATATTTATTTACCAAATATGAAACAGCTGGTGTTGCAGGTGTTGGGTTTACTGTTACATTACGTGTTGATATTGCGTTGCAACCATTGCTATTACTTACAGTATATACTATAGTGGCATTTCCTGCACTATTGCCTGTTACTACTCCTCCACTATTTACTGATGCAATACTACTTGAAGGAGTACTCCAAGTTCCACCACTTACACCACCCAATGTTGTTGTTGAGCCTCTACAAACACTGTTATTTCCAGTAATGGTACCAGGCACTGATGTAGTTACTGCTACTGGTACTGTAGCTTTAACTACACAACCATTAGTAGCAGTTTTTGTATAAGTTAAAGTATCAAATCCGCTTGATACAATTGCTGTAACAGTTCCTATAGCCCCACCTGAAGTGGTTACTGAAACCGCTGTACTGTTGCTGCTCCATACACCACCACCATTGGTATTGCTATTGTATGCGGTAGTTTTACTATTTACACCACACAATGTTGATTGACCAACTGTTGATATGCCTATTAATGGACTTTGTTTTACTTGTATAACAATTGAAGTACTGCTAGCTGTAGCTGTGGTTTGGCAAAGATTATTTGCAGTCATTACACAACTAAAAGAGTTGTTACCAGCACTTAATGTATTAGCCCCAAAAGTAATAGTGCCATTGCCAGTTCCTTGGCTTTGACCATTTTTAAACCACTCAAAGCTTGGTGATGAACCACCTGTTGAGCTGTTGGCAGTAATTGTTAGAGTATTGCTACTGCATATTGATGAGCCAGAAGTTGTAGATATAGACAAATTTGGAGTAACTATAGCGTTTACTGTCATAGAAATTGCATTGCTTACAGGGTTACAAGATGAACTTGTTAATATGCAAGTGATAGCATCATTATTTGCTAAAGTTGTGCTGCTATAAGTAGCACTATTAGCACCAGAAATACTGTTGCCATTCTTATTCCATTGATAAGTTGGAGATGTTGCATTGCTTGCAGTAGCAGTAAATGTTGTGCTTGCACCAGCACAAATAGTAGTTGTTGATGTTGCAATGCTAATTGAAGCAGAACTACCTTCATCGGCACCAATATCATTACTTGTGCGAGTTTGACAATCTATATCATCACTTACTAAACCAGCAGCACCTGCACCTATTAAAGAACAGTTACCACTTGAAGCTAAATGCAAATCATTAGCAGCTAAAAACACAGGAGCAACATTTAGTGAATTAGCATCTTTACCAGAGTTGGTTTGCCAGTTTGCCAATGTTGAATGCAACGTGCCTAATGAATTTCTTAGGTCGCCTGTTTGTGCTATTGCAGCAGCATTAGTGCTTGCACTTGCACCTGTTCCCACAGAAGCAAATAAATCGTTGTTATTTGATGTTAAATTATTAGCTGGTAGTGCATAACCTAATCCTATAGCTCTGTTTCTATTTGTGTAAACAGCAGCTGAGGCATTGATGATATTATTTTTAAAATTAACAACTGGTGAATTGTTAGCAATAGAGAACCCATAACAAGCTTCTGTACCTGTAAATCCAGAATTTCCACTTGAAATTGATGTGCCATTGGTAAGACTAATGGTGTTGTTGTAAACATTCACTGTACCAGCACCACCACAAATGTGTAATGCAGATGTTAAATCTGTACCATTACCAAATGAAGCAAATGCTGTAAAGTTGCTAATTCTATTGTTAGAAATAGTTGTTGTTCCAGATGAACCATTAGCTAAATAAAGACCCACCAAAGCACTTCCTAATGAACCACTAGCTACTACATTATAAATACTATCTATAACATTTTTTGAAACAGTAGCATTGGTAACTTCATTGCCCGAAGTTTGAGTGGTAAGTAAACTTGAACTACCAGGACCATATCCTAAAGCAATACCAAACATTGCACTTGGATATGCAGCAAGTGAAGCATCAAGTGCATTGATTTTGTTTCCTGTAATTTGTACGCCATCTTCAAAATTTACGCTAATACCACCTCTTGAAACATTATTAGGTGTTTTACCAGTAATAATCATACTAATAACAGTACCTGTATTTTTATTTCCAGCACTTGCACCATAGGTATAAACACCCATTTGGCAAGTAGAAATACTATCGTTAATAAATTGATTATTATTATTTCCATTACCTGCACTTGTTGCAGTACCATTAGTAGAAATGCTTGGAGTAGCTCCACCACTTCCAATACCACATTGTTGCATAATGCCATTGCCACCACTTGTAAAAACACCAGTAACATTACAATTAATTATCTTGTTATTGGTAGGAGCATCTGTACCTGTAGCATCAGTTCCTAACCAAATAACAGCACTACCAGTAGCACCACTATTAAATGCTGTGTAAGCATTTTTAATAGTTAAATCTCTTGATGCTCTTGTGCCATTGCAAATAGAATTTGTGGTAGAACTAATAGAACCATTAATAGTTACATAATCCGCTCCTCTCAAAAGGAATACAGCATTACTTGCACCAGAGTTACCAAGAATTACTGTGTTGGCTTGTGTAGGTTTAATTGTTAAAGTGTTTGTAGCACTTGCAGTAGAGTTTGCAAGAATTGTATCAGATGTTTCTGAATAACTATTACCAATTAAACTAAATGTTACAGCACCTGTTAAGCAACTTGAGTTATATGTTTTAATAGCAGCACCAATTGTAGTAAAACCAGGAGCAGTAAAACCAGCACCAACATTATAAGTTCCCGACATACTTGCAGCTCTATAAAAACTTGGTACAGGAGGATAAGCAGATGAATATGTATTCACATCTGTAAATACACCACCACTGTTACTTGTTCCTACGTTTCCAACAGCATCTTGTGCAACAAAGAAATAATAGATACTATCGCCATTGGTCATTCCTAAACCAGTATAAGTAATAGTGAAATTCCATAAACCTCCAGACAAACTACCTTGACTTGAAGTATAGGTTCCATTCACACCTTTTTTATAATAAACTCGTGGAGATAAAGTTCCAGTTGCTACACCACTTGGGTCAGAAATAGTAATACCACTAATAACACGAGAAGCAGAATTGGTTGCATCGCAATCGAAACTAACAGCAGTATAAGAAATAACTGGAGGTGTAACGTCTAAAGCAGTTCCTGTAAACTCATCAGCACCCATATCTGGAGCAGCACCATTTGGTCTTGTATCTCCATCAATATCTGTAGTAATGCCAGTGATAGTTGCACTTGCACCACCAGATTCTAATTGGGTTGCACCAGAAACGCTCGTATGCAAATCACTTGTAAATGGAGAAGTTCCTGAATTATTTGCAAAAGAAGCATTATCGTTTGTTCCAGCAGCAGATAATGTACTTGTATATACTCTAAAATTTGTAGCTCCAGGTGCAGCAGGTCCAGCATTAAAGTTGGCAGCTGCATAATAACCAGTACCTGCAGTTATACCCACTTGTGCAACACCTTGAGAAGCCGATGTGGTACCACAATAGTAAGCATTATTATTCATTGTTAAAGCCATTGAAACAGTAGCAGCACTTGGCAAATAAACAGCAACGTGAGCCAATGAAGTTGTGCCACCAGTAATGGTATTTACGAATATATTATTTCTAACATCATTACCTGTGCAACTTGTAGCAGTAATAGCAAATGCAGCAGTAATGTGGCTTGAAGTATTTGTTGCAAACAAAGAACCAGATAAGTAAACAGAGTTATGATAGAATTTTGTATTTGTTCCAGTTGATGCATAAATACCAAATGCACCAGCACCACTTACTGTAAATGAAGCAGCACCACCGCCAAACAATACATCACTTATTCTATTATTAGTAATAATATTACCATTAAATGAAATTTTAATTCCAACTGCTTGAGAACCTGTAGTTGCATTTCTGTTATAAACTGTTTTAATAACATTTTTATCTACAACAGTTCCTACTACAGATGTTAATGAAATACCAGAATTTACAGCAGGTGCAGCAGATTGGATATTTGTAACAGTATTTGTGCTAATTAAAGGTGTTGTTCCACCAGTTGAACTAGTATTGATTACAATACCATTTACACCACCACTTGTACCGTTATTATTATAGACATTAGTAACGGTATTATTGCTAATACTAAAACTACCAGTTGCACCTACACCTGAACCCACTTCAATACCAGAAATACCACTTGTTAAATAGGAAGCTATATTTTTAACAGTATTACCTGTAATAGTTAAAGCATTACAACTACCTGTTACAAATATTCCTTTTGCATAAACCGTTGTTGGATACACAGCATTGGTAGCAGTACCAGCATTGTAGTCAGACAAAGCAATATCAGACCCAATTACATTATTGGTAATGGTAACCGATGAAGAAGCAAGTGCATTATTACCATTACCATTAAAAGCAATAGCACGACCTGTTTGATTAATTTTATTATTATCAAAAACTAAATTATCAGCAGTTGAAGTAACTACTGCACCACCAGCCACAGATGACATAGAAGCAACAGCAGCAGCAACTCTTGCAATTTTAGTTGCTTGAACCGATGTTGAACTTGAATCGCCACCAACATAAATACCCCAATTGCACCACGAAGCTGATGTAGTTGCAGTAATAGTAGAATTATTACCACTTGTTACATTACCAGTAAGAATACAGTTTTTAACAGTAACATTATTACAAGTAGAAAGTAATGTTCCAGTAGGAGAAGTTATCAATCTTATTAAACCAGTAAACGCAACAGTGTTAGTAGTTGTAGAAAGAAATGTTAAATCTCTACTTGTACCAGTACCATTGTTAAGGTTACCATTAATAGTTACATTATCTGCACCAAATAATTCAACGTTTCCACGACCCTGAACAGGGCTACCAGAAATAGTAACTCCAGTTGTAGTTGGGTAAATTGCAATAGATGTGTAGTTGCAACTTAATGCACCACTGCTATACAAAGTGTCAGAAGTATTGGCAGGTTCAGTTGTACTTGCCGAAATACCAATTGTAATAACACCTTGATGCATTCCTGCATTAATAGCTCCAAAAGCAGCACTTAATGTAGAGTAAGATTGGCTGGCTGTACCAGCACTTGCAGTAACGTCAACCTGTGCTGAGACTGTTCCAACTGTTAACGCCAACACAACAAGCATTAAGAGTTTCGTGTAGAATGTTTTCATTTTTATCAATTTTTTTAATGAGAATTATTTGATAAAAGTAGAAAGTTTGTTACCTGTAGAATATAAACGAAGATTTAGTTATTGAAACCACTATTTGAACTATTGAAGCAGCTATTTTAACAAACAGAGAAAATTATGTTTGGGTTGTTTAAAAGTGCTATTAAGAGGATTTCTAAAAATACAACCGTTCTTTTTTAAAACAAATAGTAATTAAATAAGAACACATTATAAGCAAATCTTAACCTTGTAGCTGTTCTAAAATTTCATCTATCCGTCCTTTTGAAAGTTCAAGTTTTTCGCCATTATTCATTTCAACAAACCATTGTTGGTTGTTGGTTTTAAGAATTTGCTTTACATACTTTTTATTCACCAGATAAGAGCGATGAATTCTTATAAAATCAGGATGAAATGCAATAGCATCGTCATACACTTTTAAGTTTTTACTGCTAACATGTGTTTCTCCATTAAGCATAGTAAACTTGGTGTAGTTACCAGCACTTACCAAATACATTGTATCTTGTAGGTTAACTATAATTATTTTACCAGTGGTGTTAATGTAAATTCTGGTTGGGTGCTTTTGAGTATTTTGAGGAAGGTAATTATTGTAGAATTGTGCGATTTGATCTTTTAGATAAATGTTCTTTAAATCTTGAGTTTTGAAACGTTCTATTGCAATATTCAACTGTTCTATAGAAAGTGGTTTAATAAGATAGTGCAAAGCACAAGCTTCAAAAGCTTCAACGGCAAAACCTGTGTGTGCTGTAATAAAAACAATTGGCAAAGCGTATGGCAAATGATTAGCCAACCAAAGTCCATTGTGTTCGGGCATTTCAATATCGCAAAAAATCAAATCTATTTTCTCAATTGCAAGAAATTCAATTGCATCATTGGCATTTAAAAATCCCCCTTGATACTCAATTAATGAGTTTGATAAAAATAGTTTTTTGCAATAGTCAAGTGTTGTTGCCTCGTCATCAATATGTATAATTCGTATCTTTTGCATAGTTGCTTTAGCCGAGCAAATATCGAATAAAAAAACTATAAAGGCAAACTTATCTCTACTTTAAATCCAGTATTATTTTCTACAGGATTTGCTTTTAATTTAGGTTTATTAATTGCGTCTTTATAAAACAAATGCAGTCGTTTTCCAATTAAAGCATTGCCAAAAGATTTGTCGTTTACAACAGTTTCGTTTACTAAAAATGTTCCGTTGTCGATAATTGAAATATGCAAAAATTTATCATCCTTGGTGCAGGCAATTTCAATGTGCATCGGCTTTTGATAAAGTTGTAACCCATACTTAATACTGTTTTCAATAAATGGTTGCAACAACATTGCAGGCACTATTATACCAAAGCTATCTACATCATCTGCAACATTAAAGTTGTAGGTTAACTTATTTCCAAATAATGATTGTTGAAACTGCAAATATTTTTCGGTAAAAATAATTTCGTCTTCAAGGCTTTGAATATTCTTATCTGTGCCATTTAAAACACTTCTAAAATAGTTTGAAGTTTTTTGTAAAAAGCCTGCAACCTCGGCTGGATTTGTATTTACCTGATTGGTGATTATTTGAAATATATTTTGAATGAAATGTGGATTCAGCTGGGCTTTCAGGGCTTTTAACTCTGCGTCAATTTTATCTTTTTCCATCAATTTTTTTTGTTGCCTGTTTCTAAAACGCAAATAGAAAAACAAAATACTTATTACTGCTAAAGACAATAATGCCACCACAAAAATCAATACCCTTTGCCATTTGATAATGCTGCTTCTTTTTGCATTTTCATTTTCTAATAAAGCGTTTTCATAATCCTTTTTTTCTGTATCATATTTAACCAATAATTCCTTTGTAAACTTGGATTTGCTTAATTCAAATATGTTATCTTTTAAAGTTAATATTTCGTGCAAGTCTTTTGTTGCCTTTTTATAATCTCCAACAGCTTCATCAAGATTGACAATGTCCAACAAAAACTCATAAGTGTCTCTTTGCGAATCGATTTTTTTACTCATTATAACCGCCGAATCGAGGTATAGCTCACTCTTACTAAAATTTTTTATATCTAAATAACAAACGCCTAAAATGTAGAAGCCTCTCATCGTAAGTCTAACGTCAAAACCGTTGTTGGAACGTAGTCCAGCCGAAGCACTATTAATTGCTAATTCGTACTTGTGTTCTAAATAATACAAATACGCAAGTTCAATTTTTAAATGATTGCTAAATGTAGAGTCTTTTAAAAATTTTAATATTCCTTCTGCTTGTTTATAACTTTGAAGTGCAGAGTCGTATTGCTTTGACCTTACAAAACTATTGCCGAGGTTTATAAGGGTAGTAAATTTTAGGTTTGGGTATTTATTTACATTGCAAATTTGGGCAGCCATTTTTTGATAGCTAACTATTTTATATCCATCATCTTTATCTCCATCATCTAAATTATAATAAATGCCAGCTATACCTGTGTAAACAGTGTATAAATGTACACTATCATTTTTTTGCATAAAATATTTAGAACACTCATTATAAATTTTTAATGCTTCATTATTTTTCTGTTGAATATTATAGCAGTTTGCTACATTAAGTTGAATGATATTGTATTTGTCAATATTGTTATCAAGTTTATAATAATTAGATAAACTGCTAAATACCATTAATGCAGAATCAAGGTTTCTGTATTGAATATCTTTAGATATTTTTTGTAGTGAATCAATAGCCTTTTTGTATTCACTTTTTTGGGCATTAGAATAATTGAATGCACTGAGGCAGCATAAAAAAGAAAAGATAGAAAGCCTTGTAGCAATATGTTTGGTTGAATACTTCATTAACACCCCAAATGTAGTAAACATATCTTTAACTAAGCAATTTTTGATTGGTTCAATAGTCCAAATAGTTGATTCAATAAATACTTAAGCTATTTCAATAAGTGTTGTTTATCTCTTGTATGTATATTAATACATTTGTTACATACATAACGTACTACAATGGGAACAATTTTTATTAAAAAAATATTACTGTCCATAATTTTTATTTTTGTAACAACTTCAATTGTTAATGCACAGCTAAGTTTTACTATTGGCAGTAATACGGGTAGCAATATTAATACAAATTACCCTTGTGCTATTCCTGACTATTACGAAGGAAACCGCTCACAATATTTATACTTAGCATCAGAAATGCAGTCAATGGGTATGGCTGCAGGAACAATTAGCTCTATTAAATTTAATGTTACTGCATTAAACAATTTTTCTGGTGATATTGGTCAGTATAGCATTTCAATTGCAAATACACCCACTACCTCATTATCATTAACAAGTTGGGAAAGTATGTTTCAGTCTTCTACATTTGGACCAGTTGATTATGTTCCAACTTTAGGGTTAAATGAGTTTATTCTTTCGACTCCATTTCATTGGAATGGTATTGACAATATAGTTGTTGATATATGCAATGGAAGACCAGGTAATGATACAATGCAAGATTATTCATATAATATTAGTACGGCTTGGACTACTAATTTAGGTTTTAATGCTTCGCACACATACAGAGCAAACAATTTAGGAAATTTATGCAGCACTACAAATGTTCAAAACCTTGCAAAAACAACCACACGACCAGACATTACATTTTTGTTTACTTATTCAAATGCTTGCAATGGAGCTTCTGCTGGAGGTACAACAGTGAGTTCAAAAGACACAGTTTGTGCAAATGATGGAATTAATTTGTTTACAAGTGGCTCTAGCATTGGTTCTGGATTAACATATCAATGGCAAAAATCTATTGATAACATCAATTATGATTCTATACCAGGAGCAAATTCATTCTCGTGCAATCTTCCTAATGGCATTGGTGTTGGTACTTATTTTAGAAGAAAAACAACTTGTTCTGGCTCATCAAGTTTTTCTTCGGCAGTTTTTGTGTATGTTAGACCGTTTTATGAATGTTATTGCAGCCCCAAAACCAATGTGGGCTTATATATTAATTCAACTATCAGCATAGATTCTATTACTGTTGTGGGTGCATCTACCAACTATAAAAATGTGCATATTGGTTACAATCCTGCACCATCTTTTGCTTATGCAGCTTTTACCGATACTACTGCTGCAACAATATTAACAATGCAACAAGCAGAAACTTATAAACTATCTATTGCAACAAGTGCAAGACCTTCTGCTGCAGCAGTTTGGATAGATTGGAATCATAATGGATTGTTCGACTCTGCCGAATATAAATTGATAAGTTTTCCAACAGATTCCACATATGCAGATACAACTATAGAAATACCATCAAATGCAACACTTGGTTTAACAATGATGCGTATTCGTATCAGCACTTTAGCATTTAATTATTCTAATGCTTGCACATTATTTAATGATGGGGAAACAGAAGATTATCTTTTTAAAGTGGTTGCTGGCACTGCTTGCAGCGGCACACCTGTTGGTGGAAGTGCAATAAGTTCTGTAAATACGATTTGCCCCAACAAGCCATTTTATTTAACTGTTGCTGGAGCAACTGATGGTGTTGTTG
>JANYEP010000181.1 GCA_025363075.1 Chitinophagaceae bacterium
GTTTATAAACTAATAGTTTCAAATAATCTTATTCGATTACTAATTTCTTAGTTTTATTACCATCATTAGTTACAACATTTACAAAGTAGAATCCTTTGCTAAGGTTGGTGATGTCTATTTTGTTTGCACCTAAACTTAAAGCTTGTTTTCTTACTTGTTTTCCAAGCATATCAGTAACTGTGATTTGTCCACCACCTACTTGAACGTAGTCAGTAGTAACTGTTACTGATCCTTTTGCAGGATTTGGATACAATGTGAAATCCATTTCAGTTTTTGGAGCAACATATTCTGTACCTCTTGAGCCTGGACAGTTAAATACAGTTAATGTTACAGATCTACTATTGCTACATCCATTAGTATTAGTGAATGTATATGTAACTGTTGAAATACCAGCAGCTACAAATGTCATTAAACCTGATGTGGCACCAACTGTAAACACTCCAGGAACGCTACTTGTATAAGCACCAGTACCTGCACCTGAACCTGCACCAACAATTGTAAAGCTATTAGGCACACCACCTTTATTCAAGCAGAAGCTACCACTTGGACCATTTTGTGGGTTTACAGTACCAGCTGCATATTGAATAGTTGGAACACCAGGTTTACCATAAACAGTAATTGGAGTAGTAACAGTTTTGCTACATCCGTAGCTGTTTGTAGCAGTGAAGTAAACATACCCTGTGTTGGTAGCACCTACTGTAGATGTTGTACCATTTACAACTCCAGTAGTTGAGCCTACAGAAAGTAAGCTACTTGAAGATGTTGACCAAATTCCAGTAGTATCACTTTTCAAGCTGTTTGTACCACCTTGACAAACACTAATGCTTGTTGAACCAGCAAGAGTAGTAATCGCAGCAGGTACTGATCTCTCAGCTACAGTGTATATAGAAGAAGCGGTATTTTTACAACCATTAGAACCACTAATCGTATAATCTATAGCTGTAATACCATTTTTCTTAGTAGCAACTAAACCACTATACATATTAACTGTTGCAACAGTAGTATCGCTACTTCTCCATAATCCACCTGGGGTAGAATCTTTCAAGTAAACAGATGAACCAACAGTACAATTTGTAGTAACACCTGTAATTGACTTAGGAGCAGCTAAAGTTGCACCACCTATAATTGTCATTGTAACACTGTTAGTGCTGTTTGCAGTAGCAGTTGTTTGACAAGATGCATTGCTCGTCATTACACAAGTTACAACAGCACTATTGGTCAATGAACTTGTAAGGAATTCATTGCTTGTACCATTTTGTTTGCTCACTCCATTTACAGAGAAATTATAAGTCGGAGCTGGTCCACCATTTGTACCAACTGCAAAGAATGCAACGTTTGTACCACCACAAGCAACTGTATCGCTCGCAATTATTCTTAATGATGGAGTTGTAGGTGCTGTTATTGTAACAACAGCATTTCCGCTCATTGGAGTTGAACAACCTGCATTAGAAGCTGTAACAGTGTATGTTGTAGCTGTAGTTTGATTACCAAAGTTTAAAGCACTTCCACTACCTAACAATGTACTTGATGTACTATTGTATAGCATTTGATATGAATAACCGCTTTGAGAACCTGATAAACCTACTGGAACACCTGTACCAGCTAATGAGCAATATGCACCACCGCCTGTTACATTGTAAACAGTAGCTGGATTGTAAACTGCAACTGTAGCTGTTATTGGCGAGCCAACACAACTTGATGGAGCTGGTCCAGTAGGTGTGATAGTGAATGTAACACTTGTTGTACCAGAAGTATTTGTTAATGTACCAGCAACAAACGAAGAACCACTTGCAGCAATACCAGTAGCAGCACTTGTATTGTTTCTTGTCCAGCCAAATGTTGTACCAGAAACGTTGTTACTTGTACCAAATGTAATTTGAGATATTGCACTTCCAGAGCAAGCATTTTGACTTGCAGGTGTTGCAGTAGCAACAGGAATTGCATTAACCGTATAAACTGCACTTCCAGAAACATTTCCTGCACAAGTAGTTGTACCACCACCATAAACTGATACTAAAGAGTATGTTGTTGTTGTTGATGGAGCAACTGTGAATGTGTAAGGACTTGTAGTAATATTACTTACAGTTGTTGGTGTTGTACCGTTTGTGTAGGTTGTAGTCCAAGGACCATAACCAGCAAACGCAATAGAAATTGTTTTATTAACACCACCTGGAGAACAAACACTTGCGTTACCACTGATAGTAGCAGTTACAGAACCACCAGAAATTACTGTTACACTTGCAGCTGTCGAATTGCCTGGTATAGAACAAGGAGCTGTTCCGCCCTCTGCTCTTACATAGAATGTACCAGCTGTGGTGATTGTTGTAGTAAGTGAAGCATTAGCAGCTGAACTTGATCCTATTAATGTAGTGAATGAAGCATCAGAATACCATTTCCAAGTAGCACCAGTTCCTAATGTACCACCAGTTTGTGTGAATGTTTCAGAAGTTGAACCACACACAACAGTTACACTTGCTTGAGCAGCAGTTGGAGCAACTGAAGCTTTATTTACAGTTACAGTTACAGAACTACCACCAGTATTGCTACAAGTTGATGTTCCTTCTGCTCTTAGGTAATAGGTAGTAGTATTTGAAATGCTCTTAATGATTGTAGCAGCTGGATTTGAAGTAGTATCAATTAAATAGTTACTTGC
>JANYEP010000075.1 GCA_025363075.1 Chitinophagaceae bacterium
CACATATTATAACCATTATCATCAACTATAACACTTGGTTTTGAAAATGCTTGTGCTACACCAACTTCATACGGTATTGCAACATCGTGCTTTTGCCAATCAATGCCATTTATAGAAGTTGCATATTTTACAACATGAATCATTTCGCCATTTCCGGCATCCCAAGTAGTTGTGCTGCCATACCACATTTTATATATCCCCTTCTCAAAAATAACAAAAGGATATGATAAGCTGATTGGGTCCTCTGCATCAATAGACATAAATGGAGAAGAAGGATTAAGGTTTAATTGTTGGTTGCCTATTAATTCTAACCTTCCTACATCTCCTCTCCAATGAGCATTTTTGGGATATTGCCAACCCATAAACAGTATATATTTTTTATTATTGGATTCATAAACATTTCCTATGCTTATGCCATGGCTGTAAAACGAGTTCTCTTCACCAAAGGTGATAACAGGTTCTTGAGGATAGTTAATGATTTGAGCGGTTATTATATCAATATCAACATAACCAACTGATGATTTATTATCTATATTTCTACCACTATAATACACTCTAAAAACATTATCATATAAATGCACTGCTAATGGATTAGATGCATGTGAGCATAAATATTCATTGTTGTTTTGAACAGTGAACACTTGCCCCATTTTTTTCCACTTGAACATATTAAAAATTTAGTTCATTACTTTTTTTCTTGAACAAAGTGCTTTGTGCTGGTAGATATACACTTGCCTCTTCTGTGTTTTTGCTTATAATTGCACCCGCAGCAATTAAGGTTTCTTTTTCAACTATCACGTTATTATGAAGTGTTGCATTTACACCAATGAAACAATTAGATTTTATTTCGCAATGTCCTGAAATTACTACGTGAGAACTAATAAAATTGTGGTTATGAACAGTAGAATGATGACCAATATGATTTCCACTCCAAAGTGTAACGTTACTACCAATTTTAACAAAGGGCTGAATTGTATTGTCTTCGAAAATAAAACAATTATCGCCACATTCAAATTGTGACATATAAGAACATTTGCTACTAATGTATGATGCCAATGCGTATCCTTTTGCCTTTGCTTCATCATATTTTTGCTCCCTTATTTTATTCATTTTTGAATAACTTAGTGCAATAAATAGTTTGTAATCATTTGGAGAATATTCATTTTCAATATTTTCAAAAGAAATAACAGGCTTTCCTTCAAACTCTTTCTCTTTTATGTAGCTGCTGTTTACAGTAAAGCCAACTACCTCGTGTTGAGTGTCTTTTTCAAAGTAGTAATTTGCAATTTGTGCAATGTCGCCAGTTCCAAAAATTATTATTTTAGCCATTTGATTTATTTTTTAACAAGTATTGTAAATTCGTAAAGTGGGTAATCGTGCATTATGGTAACATATTTCGAAAAATTTTTTTTACAAAAATCGAAGTAAAAAAGAGGATCAGCATAGTACAAATATTCTTTCATAAACTCTTTATCAGAATAGCTTGTAAGCATATTAAACGAAAACCCTTTTTTAGCATATTTATTCATTTCTGTTAAAGTTTCTAAAATATATTTTCCCCATTCGTCTTTTTTATTTTTCAATCTTACGTTAAAAATACCACTTGCAATAACATAGTCCGATTCACAATTTTCACTTAAACTAAAACACCACTGGCTTTTTAAATCATTCGCAAAATTTTCTTTTGCTTTTTGAATCATATTTTCCGAAATATCAAACCCTGTAAATGAAAAATCATTTACAAAAATTTTTCTCATAAACGGATACATTGCACCAAATCCACAACCATAGTCTAAAACCGAAAAATCCAATTTAAATGTTTCTACAATTTCTAACAATTTGGTGAATCGCAATTCCTGCGATTCTTCAGAATTCCAATCTACACCTCTTGGGGTTGCTCCAAAAGTTTCAAGTTTCTCGTTGTAGTAGTCTAATACCTGATTAATTATTTTATTTTTTTGCATAGCAGTAACTTCTAAGCTGAAGAGTCTTCTTATTTTTGATTTAATTTTTTATTCAATCTTTTTTGTCTAAAATCTGCAATGCTCGTTGGAGTTAAATAATCTACACCTAAAATTTGAGAAGTTTTTTCATCTAATTGCTGGTTCGCAAAATGTTGGGCAATGTCTATTTGTTGTTTAATAATTGGTACTGTAAACATATTATTTATACCGTATCTAATATTTTGTGACGAATTTATACCAGCTCTATGGTATAACATACTATCAAAAAAAATAATAGAACCTTTTGGTGCCTCAACTTGAAGTTCATTATGCCTTACAAAGTTGGTACTTGGAAAACTTTCCGATCTATGTGAGTAAGGCAAAATAAACGTGGCTCCGTTTGCATTTGTAAATTCTGTAAGGCAATAAAAAGCATTTAATGCCAAAGGTTTACTAATTACCCAATTTTGATATGGTAAATCTCGGTGCCAAGCTGTTTGATGATGCTCAATTTGTGGTCTGTTAATAATTGCATTTTGAAGGTGCAAGTGAAATGCTTTTCCAATGGTTTTTTCTACCACTTCTACAATGAAATTGTTTGTAAATAAATCATAGAAGCAAGTATCCTCTAAAAATGGCATTCTCGCCATATTTAGTTCGTTAATTTCAGCTAAATTATTTTTTTGAAAACTCTCTTCTTGATTTCTATACACTATTTCAACACTGTTTGATAAATCATCGCAAATTTTTGTTTTTAAAAAATTTTCTTCTATTGAAAATCCTTTTAAGCGAATGTTTTCAATGTGAATATCAACCTTGTTGTTAATTTCCTGTTGTTGCCCAATTCCATAACTCTTCATAATAAATTATTTTAGTGCAGATGTTTAATCATTTTTTATAAATTCACAATATATAACTAAACAATTTGGCGTTTTAATAAACATTTTTTGCAACAAGTGTAGAGGATACATTACAGATTCATTTAACACAAGACCAAATGGTTTAGGGAAAGTTGTTTTGTATGTTACATTTCTATTGCCAGTGTATATTGTTTTTTCCTTTTGGGTCATTGTTAAAACCTTGCTTTCTTTTTTTTTAATAAGAGCGTTAGACAAACTTAAAAGCCAGTTACTTAAAGGGTAAGTTAGTCCTGCTATATTTTGAATGGATAAGTTGTATTGGTTTGACATTTGCTTAAAATCTTCAAATTCATATCTTTTTATATGACCAGCAATTTCATCTTCAATGCCCCAATATTTCATTGAAGCAGGCACATAAAAAATCATCGCTCCGTTTTTATTTAAAAGCGATTTACATTTTAATATAAATTCATTCAAGGTTTTTGGTGGCAAATGTTCTATTACCATCGAGGAAATTAATAAATCAAACTTTTGTGGTGTTTCTATACTTAGCATATCTTGGTGTAAGACTGCATAATTGCCTTTATTAACAAATGACTTATTTAATTCAGCGTTATTAAAACAAGCACTTTGGTTTAAATCACATCCTATACCTGAGAATCCTTTTTTTAGTAAAATATTACTTACATACCCGTTTCCTGCCCCTACTTCTATAAATGTTTTCCATTTATTAAGTTTTATTCTTTCTTTTAAATAAATATTTTGCAAAATATTTCCAGGAGGTAGCACTATCATAAATTAATTTTTTTATCAATTAAAAAAAGGGGTCTTTGTTTTGTTTGTTCAAATATTTTTCCAATATAAATAGCACTAATCCCAATACTAGTTATAATAAGTCCAGAGGTAAATAAAATTAACACAACAAGGCTTGGCCAGCCATTTTGAATAGGAGCATAAAAATATCGAAAAATGATATAAAGAATTCCAAGCAAAGAAGTAAATGATAAAGCAAAGCCAAGAATTACTGTTAATCTTAGTAGTTTATCAGATTGTGAAGTAATGCCATCTATTGCATGAGTTAGCAATTTGCTAAAATTGTAGGAACTTTTACCCTCATAACGAATTTTGTGTTCAATTTCTATAAAAGTGTAATTAAACCCCAGCCATCTCAAAACCATTAAATAATGCCTTCTATAATCTTTATACTGTCTAAATGCAGTAACAACTTTTTTTGTAATCAAACTGTAAGAACCAATTTCAGAGGAGCTTTTCCAATTTTTGTTGTCAATTAGCCAATTAAAAATTATATTAAAAAAAGAAGCAAAAAAATTTTTGAAAAAAGAGTGTTTTCTTTTACTTTTTATCGTGTAAACGATGTCGTATCCTTCTTTGGCTTTTTGAAGAAGTTTTTGAATATATTTTGGATCGTCTTGTAAATCGCAGTCCATCACAATTACATTATCGCCTTCAGAACTTTCAATTCCAGCAGATATAGCATAATGTTGTCCAAAATTTCTGCTCAATTTAATCCCTTTAATTCTGTTATCCTTTTCGCAGTTTTCTACAATTTTATCCCAAGAATTATCTGGGCTGCCGTCTTCAATTAAAATAATTTCAAATTTTTGAGTAATTTGATTAACATTTTTAATAATATCCTCTACAAGTTTATCAACAATTTTTTCCGCACGATAAACAGGTGATACTATTGAAATTTCAATTGACATTTAAATGTTTTTAACTAAAAAATTTTTGCTTTTTTCTCCCATATTAAATATTAAGTCCCAAATGCAAACTCCGTGTTCAAATGGTGAATGCATTTGTTGATATTCTGGGTATCCATCATAAGAAAAATAATTAACGCTAATATTCTCTGCAGTAAACAAATCCTCTTCCATATAATTTTTAGCTGCAGGTCCAGTATAATATTCTGTTGCTCCAAGTTTTTTACAAATATCAACAAGCCTTTCTGTTTTACCTTCTTTTAGGTCAAACTCTCTACTATCTCTAAATGCTGTTTTGATTTCTAAAAATTGACAAATGGCTTTTAAGAAATGTACATTTATTGCAGTGATAGTTTCAAAAGTAGCTGTATTATACAATTCCTCTACCCAAGATTCTAATTGCTTAAAAAAGGGAGCTTTTGAATAGCAATGTTTAACTTGTTGCCAATGATTAGTATTCCAATTTTTTTCTGAAACAATTGTTTCATTAATTTTTTGAAAATACTTACCTTTTACTTCAACAGGAACTGTTAACCACTTTAATCCCTGATTAGTTTTAATATAATTTCTGTTTCTCCAATCTCTTCTAGTGTACTGCATATCATCAAAAACAACAAACACATCACAAGACCTTATATTATCAAAATACCCTTTCCAAGGAATGTAATTTGATTGGGTTATTAGTAGCTTCAAAACTTGATTTATTTAATGATTTATTTAAAATTATACATCCACTTTGTGCCGTCTTTTTTTATCAATAGGTTTTGCATAACGAGTTTAGAATAGGTAGCAGTATCTTTTGGTGTAGCGACAATACAATCAACTTTTTCAGATTTTAGGTGGTTAATTATTTCCACTTTTTCATCATTTTTGGTTAATGTATCCAATAGTTTTTGAAAGTATATGTTTCTATTATGACTGCTAAGATTCATTGTATACCCTTCCTTAGAGTTTCGTGTCCCTGTGCAGTACCAAGGACCTATACCCAAAGAGCTAAGGTAAGTGCCAGAAAAAAATTCCTCTCCTCTAACAACCATTAGTTTGGGTTTTGCTATTTCATAGTCTTTACTCACATCCATATACCAAGAGTTATCTGAGGTAGTAGCTTTCGGATATGTGGATGAAAAAAATGAATATGAGTTTAATATTGCAATTATTGCAGTGAGTGTTAGTAACATTTTTTTATACTTTCCTTTTGCATAAAAAAATACAAAATATAAGAGAAAGGAAAAGCAAAAAATTGAAACAAGGAAAATTCCAGCACGCAAAAATTGCCTGCTATCTTCTGTAACATCATAGATAACTTTTTTTGATGCATCTACACCATATATCTCCAAAAAGAAACCTAATGACAATGTAACAATTAATGCTGCGAAACAACAATAAATAACTCTTTTAACTTCAAGTCTGTGTTCAGATGGAGATTTTTTAAATGCGAAATAACCGATGATAGCTTTAATACTTAACCAATTAATCATACTAAAAACTAACATACAAAATATTTTAACTATAGTATTTAGCTTTCCTAAATGGTACTTTTCCGCAGTTTCAAAGAAGAGGTGATAGAAATATCCATTTGGTATTAACTCAATTTTAGTGATTGGATCATTTCCTGCTATAAAGCGATATCCCCAATATAAAAAAGGCATTCCAAATAACAAGTATAAAAAAAGTTTATAGTCTTTATCTTTTCTCTTATACAAAGAATAAATGCCAATTAAAACTAATAATGGAATGAATAATGCAATTTTTGAAAAAATAATAGCGAAAAGAAAAACAATTGGATAAACAAATTTTAGAGGCTCTTTATCTGGCAAGAAAAGATAAATTAGTATAAGCCCAGTAAAAAACATTGCCAAGGCAAAACCTAAACTACCTAATGGTAAGGCGTATCCCATTCCCAAAAACAATACATTTTTAAAGTCTAATTTTATAAGAGCCATTATGTTTATTGGACCAAGAAATAGCAAAGAAAAATTTGCAAAAAATTTATGATAATGTACTTTATTTCTATCTGTTGGAGTGTATTCGGCTATTTTATATGCATATGACACAATAAAGTATGAGATTGTTGCAAAAGAAATCATTGGCAACAGTCTCGAATAAATGCCAAATAAAGCTAACCATGATCGAGTTGATGCAAATTTCGATATTAAAGCTGGAGTTTGAAAAGGAAGTACCGAATAGTTGATGGGTAGTTTAATATGATAAAATGCACTACTGAAATTAAAGTTTCGTGATAATGATTCCGTAATTGCTGTATAGTAAAAATAATCTCCAGGAATAATATTTGTTCCCTGTTTAGTAGCAACAAAAAACTCAACAGGATTAATATATAAGAACATTAATGGAATTAATGAGAGAAAGTCCCGATAATCAACATAAATCGTAATTCGTTTAAAATAAACAGAGGTAAAAATAAATGTAATGAAGAGAGCATATATCAAGTAAGTTGTATCTATTAGATAGGCTAAAGTTGAAATAATTATTCCTCCTATCAAAATATTTATACCAGCCCTCACCAGAAAAGGAATTTTCTTAAATATTACAGAAGGACAAAAAAATAACTCGCCCACAAAAAAAGATGAGCAGAAGAAAATATTTATTTGAATGAACTGTAGAAAGTTTATAGTGTGATAAACAAATGGTATCACCGTTGCCATAATTGTCCAAAATAACAACTCAATAATGCCAATTTTACTATCTTTAATAAATTTCATTAATTATACGATTTGATTAAAATATTGTTTAATTGCATTTGCAACCTGTTGCACCTGTTCTTGTGTCATTCCTGGATAAAGTGGTAAGCTCAACATTGTATTTGCCAATTCCTCTGCAATAGGAAAATCGCCTTTTTTATGCCCAAGAAAACTATATGCTTCCTGCAAATGTGGAGGCATAGGATAGTGAATCATCGTGCCAACGCCTTGTTGAGTTAAATATTGTTGCAATTCATCTCTTTTTGTTGTTCTGATAATATAAAGATGATAAACGTGTGTAGCATCTTTGTGAACTTTTGGTAAAATGATTTCTGAAACATCCTTCAATGCTTCGTTATACCAATTTGCAATTTGTTGTCTTTGTAAAGTCCAGTTGGGTAAGTGTTGCAGCTTAACAGAAAGCAGTGCAGCTTGTAGTTCATCCAGCCTCATATTATGCCCAATAACCTCGTTGTAATATTTTTTTGATGAACCATAATTGCGAAGCGATTTTATTTGAGTTGCAAAATTTGCATCGTTTGTTGTAACGGCTCCAGCATCTCCAATTGCCCCTAAATTTTTACCAGGATAAAAACTTGTCCCATTTACGTGTCCCCAGGTTCCTGTAAGTTTATTGTTGAAAGATGAACCTTGGCTTTGTGCATTATCTTCTATCACGAATAAATTATGCTTTTTAGCAATTGCCATTATCTCTTCCATTTCGCAACACTGGCCATATAAATGCACAGGCATTATGGCTTTTGTTTTGGGGGTAATGGCTGCCTCAATATTTTTTGGGCTAATATTATATGTATCAATATCTGGCTCTACAAAAATGGGCGTAGCCCCAATGTAGGTAACTGCCAAAGCTGTTGCTATATATGTGTTTGATGGAACAATTACTTCATCACCTGCCTTTACGCCAACAACTTTTAATGCCAAAAACAAAGCATCTAAACCATTGCTAACACCAATTGCATTTTCAACTTGGTTGTATGCTGCATATTCTTTTTCAAAGTTTGTAACGCTTTCGCCATTTACATACCAATAACTGTCATATACTTTTTCAAATGCAGCCATCATTTCTGTTTTAATGGATGAGTGCATTGGTTGAAAGGATAAAAAAGGGATGTTCATTAGAATATGATTAAATGATTTTTTTGGAATTTGTGATTATTCTCTATGCCTCTGTGGTTAATTAAACATTGCTTCTATTGCAACGTAATTTTTTGTTTCAATTTCGTAAAATCTGTGTGCATACGCCCTTGCTCCAAAACCTTCTTTCCAATCAAGCAAACCCATATTTATTTTTCTTCCTTCTTCTTCATTCACTATACCAAAATCGAAGGTTTGTTTATGGGCAAATGTTTGTGAAATAAGGTGGTGGAATAATAAATCTATTGCCCCATTTTTCCTTCCTTCTTCGCTTGCAGAAATGTATTGAGCGTGGGCAACAGCAGGCGTTTCAAACACTGTTGTTCCAGCCATCAGCACTCCATTTTGCCAGGCTTCAAACTGGCGAATTTTATTTGGATTGTTTGTGGAAAGAGATTCCATTTCTGCTAAAGAATGAACTGGATTTACACCAAACCTGCTTTGCAAATTGGGTATTAAAATTTCGTTCCAAAACGTTGAGAAATCTGTTGTTTCTTTTATTTCAACACCAATTTTTTCTGCTTTTTTTATAGCTCTTCTCCTGCGTTCTTGGTATTGAATTTTGTTTTCTAATTGTTGATTAATGGCATAAGCAATATCAACCCTATACAATTTTGCATCTACCAAAAACATTGCATAATCAATTTCATCCTGGCTTACAGAACTATAAAAGGATGGACTTTGCTTGAAGATAATTTTCTCAATATTATTCCCACTTACAAACTTTAAAAGCTGTGCAAAATATTGAATGGAATTTTTTGTGGCTTCATCTTTTGCAACAACAAAACCACCAAAAGTTAAACCACTATGGCTAACAACAATATTGTTTTTAATGTTTGCAGGAAAAATTGCAACTATGTTTTTTTCATCAAAAACTAATAATGAATAATCTTCAAAACGGTCTTTATGATATTCCATAAAGTTGCGAGAAAGCAGGAATTGATTGGTTCTGCTTTGCTCTAAAAAATTATTCCAAAGCTCTTTGTCTGTGTCTATGTATCTTCTTACTGAAATCATTATTTCTTCAATCTCGCTATGCCAAAACCTGTGGCACCATTGCTGTTGCCATTGTAAAACATATATCGTTCGCCTTTAATATCAATGATAGATGGATAACAAATCATTTCACTATCCCATCCTTCATTTGATACATCAATGCCAACTTCTTCATCTTTTCTTGTCCATATAAAGCCATCATTGCTTTCTGCATATCCAATGCGGTACATTTTTTCTATAATTCTTATACTGTACCACATTTTAAAAATACCATCTTCAAAAATTACAGAAGGACGAGCTACAGAAAACTCTCCTTTGCTTTCATCAGGTGCAAGGCAGGTAATATTGTGCATTGTCCAGTTAATGGCATCTGTACTTTCGGCATATCCAATTTGATAATCTAAAAAAGGTTTGCCTTCAACTGTTATCCATTTTGTGCTAAACCAATGCCACATTTTATAAACGCCATCGTGAAATAAAACTGTTGGAGCTCCCTGTGATGTTGGTCTAAAATTATTGCGTGGAAGTATGGGTGCAACACTTGTTCTTTTGAAGCTTACTCCATCGTCTTCACTTTCTATCAAGCCTGCAAACAACATATATGGCACTCGTCCACAACGTTGATAGCCCACAGTGTAAACATACAATTTGTCATCTTTTTTAATGAGGCAACTTGGCACCACACCACTATCATCAAAAGTTCCTAAAGCACCAATATCTAAAATGGGTTCTGTGCTTTCGCCAACAATTTGGGTTAAATCATCAGCGTTTAAATCAACATAGCAAATTCTGCAAAATATTTCTTTATCGGCACTTCCAAAAAATACACGAACAATGTTCTGCTCTTCTATAAATAAAGGAACAGGTAATTGCCCATATTTATAATTCCACCATTTATCGGCTTTTGGAGCCCAGATTAATCCAAGTTTTTCCCAGTTCATTTTTTGTATTGCCACAAAGGCACTAAGACGCAAATTGTTTTATAACTAATACCTAAATTACCAATTCTCATTTACTATGCATCAGGTTCTACACCAAATGCCTCGTAGCTTGATTTTATTCTTTTTGCAGGACTTCCAACATAAATACTTCCAGCTTCTGTATCACGAACAATAATAGTTCCATTACCTATGATACTATCTTTTCCAAACTTTACTCCATCATTAAACGATGAATTTACACCCAAAAAAGAACTGCTTCCTATTACACAAAAACCAGAAATTACAACGTGAGATGATATAAAGCAATTGTCTTCAATAATGGTTTGGTGACCAATGTGGTTGCCACTCCAAAGGATAACATTGTTGCCAATCTTCACCTTATATTGAATAACATTTTCCTCGAAAATGAAAGTGTTTTCGCCAATTTCTACATTATGCCAAACAAAAGCGTGGCTGTTTACATAGCTTGCAAACTTGTAGCCAGCAGCCTTGCCTTTTTGGTACATTGAAGTGCGTATCCTGTTTATTTTTCCAAACGATGCAGCAGCAAACATTTCATATTCACCTGGTGGATATTTTGCCACCACTTCATCAAAAGGAACTATTGGCAAGCCAAGCAAACTATTTGCTGTCATATATTCTTTATCAACAGTAAAAGCAACTACTTCATAAATAGAATCCTGAATAAAATAATCGGCAATCATTTCTGCAGTTTCGCCAATGCCATACACGATTAGTTTTTTTTCTTTAGTCATTGCTTATAGGTTTTTAAAGGTTTTAAAGTCGTTATAATTTCTAAAATAATCTGCTTCGGTATATAAATGAGAAGCCAAAACCAAACAGATTGCCCCAGAAGAAAAATTATCAATATCTCGCCAAATACCTGGCTTTATGTGCAAGCCAATATATGGACGACTTAGTTGAAAGGTTTGTTTGTTTGTACCATCATCAAGGGTAATGTCAAAGCTGCCACTTGCTGCAACTATCAATTGTTCCAAATCTTTATGCCCGTGAGCAGCACGAGATTCTCCACCTGGCACATCATATAAATAATAAATTCTATTTACAGCAAAAGGAATATCCTTGTTATTTTCGATGGGTGTAATGCTGCCCAAATTACTTTGAATTTTGGGAAGCTGAATTATTTTGCAGTCAAAAACAGATATACTACTACCCATTTTTTAGTTTTAAATAGTCATCAAAATTTCTAATATAATCGTTGGCATCATAAAAATTATTGGACATTACCAACACCAATGAATTGGTAGAAAAATTTTGAAACTTTCGCCACAGCATTTGTGGCAAATGCAAGCCATAATATGACCTGTTTAAATGATACAATGTTTCTTTTTGCCCATCGTTTACTACTACATCAAAACTGCCACTTAGTGCCACCACAAACTCCTCATTGGTTTTGTAAGCGTGACTACCACGTTCTTCGCCACCTGGCACATCATATACCCAGTAAGTTCTATTTATTGTAAAAGGTATGTGATTATTTTCCTCAATAAAAGACAAATTGCCTCTATTGTCGAGTATTTTAGGAAGTTGAATTATTTGGGGTTGCATTTGCTTATTGTGCCTTGGTGTTTTCTGCAACTATTTTCCTGTAGAGATTATAGTATTGGTTTGCAATTTCGTGCTTGTCAAAACGCTTCACATTTTCAAAGCCATTCTGTATCAATTGCTCTCTGTAAGAGTCGTCATTTATTACTTTTAAAAATCCGTTTCGTATAGAATTAATGTCAAACGGATCTACCAATTGTGCTGCATTGCCTGCAATTTCTGGCATTGAGGTAGTATTGCTTGTTACAACAACACGCCCTGTTGCATTTGCTTCAGCTATTGGCATTCCAAAACCTTCAAGTGTTGATGCAAATGAAACTATGTCACACTGTTTGTAAAGATTTGCAACTTCTTCATCTGTAATGGAGTAATTGATATTTTCAAAATCAATATTGTTTTTTTTTAAAATATTGATGGTATCGTTATCTAAAGAACCAAGTATTATATACTTACAAGCAATACCGTTTAAAGCAGCTGCAATGCGAGGAATATTCTTATTAGGTGCTGTACCCAATTGAAATATAACAGGTTTCTCTTTATTAAAAAGCTTGATATTAGGTTTATGAACCTCTGGAACAAAAATGTAAATAACCTTTATTTTTTCCTCGGGAAAACGAATATAGGTAAGCAAATCCTGTTTGGTGGCATTGGAATTTACTGTTATATAGTTTGTTTTTTTTGCAGGAAGTGTGTACCAAAAAAATTTTACGATTTCAAAATTGATACCCGTAATTCTTTTTAAAAAACCACAATCGTGAACCGTCAAAATATTCTTTTTTTTTGATAGAAAAATATTTATAAAATGAATATCGCCAGTAGTGTGATTAACATCCTTTTGATAAAAAAAAGATTCAATCGCAATGTATAATCGTTTAAAAAAACCATTACTTACATACCTTGGTATTTTAACAGAAACATTTATATCAGTGGCTTGAAGGTCTCTTATTGTTTTAAAATAACTTTCTATGCTATGATTTCCTGTTTCCCTTCTTTTTCTTTGAAAATGTACTATTTCCATCATTAATTTCTCACTAATTCAAATTATCAAATTTGTTTTTACTACTAATCCTATTTGTTAAAAATACAGACCAAAGCCTCGAGAAGTTTAATTTTTTTGCAATAAAATTTTTATAAATCCATAAAGGAGTGTATTGTGTATTAGTAAACACGGCCATTGTTTTAAACCAGTTTTCAAATGGAAAAGTAAACCCTTGTTTTGGGCGATTCCAAATTTTTTCTGGCAATTCATTTATATATGCATCTACCAATAACTGCTTCTTTTTGGCTTCTGAAAATTTAATTGAAGCAGGCAAATTGTTTACATATTCCATTAAATCTTTATCTAAAAAAGGAACACGCAACTCCAAACTATGCCACATACTTTGTACATCACTATCTTTCAACAACTGACATTGCATATAGATGGATGTTTCGTAATAGGTAGCTCTATTTTGTGCTGATAATTGTTCTATATTTTCTTGAAAAGTTAAGGTTGCTAATTCTTTCCACACATCATTTTCAGTAATATCTAAAATTTTTGCAACATCTTTTGGCACAAATAGCCCACGATATAATAAATATTCTGAAGCTTGTATTTGTTTATGTAAAAATGATATTTTTTTTCTTGGGTAGGAGTCTATTAAAAATGCTGGCAGAAACTGGCTTAGCATAGCCATTCTAGAATATTGTGAAAACTTATTTACACGATTAACAGATGAATAACCACCAAAAATTTCATCGGCACCTAAGCCGCTCAAAACAACTTTTAAGCCATTTTGCTTAGCATATTTACAAATGAAATGTGTGTTGATTGCATCTGTTGAAGGTTGATCTAAACTTTCATAAATTTCGTTCCAAGATTCGAGAAACTCCTCTTTTGAAATTTTATATAAATGATGTTTTACACCAGTTTGTTTGATAATGATTTCTTGATACTCTTTTTCTGAATATTTTTCATCATCAAAATAAATACTAATAGTTTCAACTGGAGATGTTTGCTGTTGCTGTGCAACTATTGCCAAAATACTGCTATCAATTCCTCCACTTAAAAAAACACCGACAGGAACGTCGGCGATTAAATGTCTTTTTACTGCTAAATCAACCAGCTCTCGTGTTTTCTGTACTGCAGCCTTGTAAGTAGTAACTTCATTGCGGTATTGATATTCAAAATAAGAAGCAATTTTTTCTTCTTTTGTTTCAAGGTTTATTGTAATGTAATGCCCTCTTGGTAAAGGCTTCACATTGTTTAAAGTAGTAACTGGTTCTGGCAAGAAACCAAAAGTTAAAAACCAGATTTTCCAATTAGGATTTTCATCCCAATTTTCAACTGTAGCCTTCAAGCCTCTAATTTCAGATGAGAAATAAGTATTTCCATCTTTCTTACCAATATATAAAGGCTTTATTCCAGCGTGGTCTCTTGCAGCAAAAAGTATTTTATTTTTTTTGTCAATTAAAACAAATGCAAACATCCCTTTCAACTTTGAAAGTATTTCTGCACCCCACTCTCTGTAACCTTTTATTAAAACTTCGGTATCAGATTTAGAATTGAAAATATATCCTTTTTCTTCGAGCTCTTCTTTTAGTTCCAAGTAATTGTAAATCTCGCCATTGAAAACAATTTCAATAAAATCATCAATCATTGGTTGATGACCAGCTGGCGATAAATCAATAATCGCAAGTCTTCTGTGCCCTAAGGCGTATCCTAAATCTTCATTAACAATGTGTCCTTTGTCATCTGGTCCACCACGGTACATAGCTTCTGTCATAGCAGTAATATTGCCTTCCAATGAAGAAATATTTTTGCTAATGATAGCTGCTATTCTACACATTAATAAGCTTTTTTACTTGTATCTGTTTTTGAGCCACCAAACAAATTTTTAACCCATTTTGCAACTTTGGTAAATACACCTGCTTCTCCCATATCATCAAAATAATGTCCAGAAGTTTTGCTTACATAACCATAACCATAGCCTTTTCTGCCATAACCATAACCATAACCATAACCATAACCATAGCCATAGCCATAGCCATAGCCATAATAACCATATCGAGCTCCTACCTTAACATCATTGATAATTAAACCCATTCCTGGTAACTTATCGCCTTGATAAATATCATCAATAAAGTCAACTTGTTTTTTTAGTGTGTAACGCTGACGTATAACATATAAAGAAGCATCTGCATATTCGGCAATTGTGAAAGTATCACTTACCAATCCTACTGGTGCAGAGTCAATAATTATGTAATCATATTCGGCTTTTAACAAATTAAATAGCTCTTTCATATGCACACCTAACATAAGCTCTGAGGGGTTAGGAGGAAGTGGTCCACAACCATAGACGTGTAAGGTTGGGTATTGCTCAAAAGTATAATAAAGGTTGTCTAAAGTTTTGCTTTGACCAATTAGGAAATTACTAATACCAAATTCTTTTTTCTCAACTCCAATACTTTTAATGATTCTTGGTTTACGCAAGTCAAACTCAAGTACTGCAACTTTTTTACCAGATATTGCTAAAACAGCCCCTAAGTTCAAAGTAATAAAAGATTTACCCTCACCACTAATTGAAGAAGTTACTAAAACCGTTTTTTTGCCCTCTGTTAACAGAAATTGCAGATTCGTTCGTATGATTCTAAATTGTTCAGAAATAATACTTCTGCTTTTATGTGCAACTACAAACGCTTTTGTATTGCTATAGTGTCCAACCTCTCCAATAAATGGAGATGAAGTCTTTTTAGTGATATCGTCTCTACTTGTAACTTTATCATTTAGAACTGCTTTAACATATATTAAACCTATTGGAAATAGAAGCCCAATAATAATTCCATATAAACGCCATTTAGCTTGATCTGGTTCAAAGGGTCCTCCAGGTATTGTTACTTCATCAAACTGTTGGTAGTTGGATGTCGTTGCAGCAGAAGTTACTAATGTCTCTTCTCTACGTTGCATCAAATAAATGTAAATTGCTTCTTTAATTTTCTGTTCTCTACCTACACTTACATAGGTTTTTTCAAACTCTGCACCACCTCCAAAAAGCGATTTTAGGCTTGCGTTATTTTCTTCTAATTTTTTTATTTTTCTCTCAAGATCAACTTTGTAATCACTAAGACGCTTCATTAAGCTGTTACGAGCCTCATCTAAGTTAAGTTTGGCTCTAGCTATTAGCTCACTATTTCTACCCAATGCTTTTTCTTCATTAATTAAAACTGCTTTTTCAGTATTAAAAAAACCTACCAAAGCAGCTATTGTTGGATCATCAATTCCCAAGTAAGATGGTACTAAGTCTGCTTTATCTGTTTCAATAATTCTCTTCTGAAGTTGTGTAACTGCATCCAATTTACCATTAACTTCAATAAATATTTTAGTATTATTGTCAAATTCCTGCGTTTTTCCTAGTAATAATTCTTTTTGATAAAAGTATGGATTCTCTTTTTTGAATTCGGTTGCTTTTTCTTCAACTCCATCTAACTCACTTTTAACAATCGCAAGTCTATTTGTAATGAAATTTACTGTGTTGGTTGCTACAATATTTTTTTCTTCAATATTTTGGTTTCTGTATTCAGTTATTAACGAGTTTAAAATATCAGAGCCTCTTTGTGGGTTTTCGGAGGATAGTGTTAAATTAATAATTGTTGTTTTCGTACCAAGTGGGTTAACGTTTAAGTTGTTAGAAATTTCAGCTGTTGCTGTTCTAGTTGGTTTCCAGGTTACATAGTAATTTACTATGGGAAATGTGGTAACATTATTTCGTTTATTTAATATTAGTTTATATCCTAAATATTCAAAAACAACACCCCAAGAGAATTTAGTTTCAATATCATTTTTCTTATCTCGCTTTCTAAACCATACACCACCATCAGCATTTAATTTTTTAAGTATAAATGTTGATGGCTTTGTGGAATCAGGAATACTTATAAAAGTCGTTTCAAAAGGAATTGATTTAGAGTAAGTTTCTGTTTTTTTAATACTTCCTTCAACATAGTATTGCACATTAAAGTTGTTTTTTTCAACCACCTTAGCCATTAAAGCCTTTGATTTAATGAGTTCAACCTCATTATCAAGATTTACTTTTTTCCCTCCATACATTGCAGCATCAATCAAATCATTTGAGCCTCCACCACGTGTGCTTCCTCCAGACTTATCGTCATTTTTAACTAAAATTTGTGCTGTGTTTTTGTATTTCGGCACAAGGTACCTTACATAAATATAAGATGCTGTTATGCATAGTGCAAGGCTTACGATAAATAGTGGTAAATATGATAGATACATAAAAAGCACCTCGGTTGGGGTAGCTTTTTTTTCAGATTCGTTTACAAGGACGTTGTCGTTTTTTGCCATTTTATTATTTTATCAATTAAAATTTTCCTTTTGTCAAAACTAATATGTTAAATACTAAAAAGAGTGTCGAAATAGTAGTAAGAGCCAAACTATAATCTCTTTGAAAATTTGGGTTTACATTAAGAGTCTTCAGCTTGTTAATATTGGCTCCAACATATATAATATCATTTTGTTGCACTTGAAATGCTGGAGAATTAATGAAGGTTGTGTTTCTCAAGTCTATCTTAAATGTTTCATATTTACCTGCAATTTGTCTCATCAACAAAATATCTTCACGTTTTCCATAATCTGTTAGGTCTCCTGCTTCAGCTATTGCATCTAATATAGAAGCTTTATCAGTCCTAAAACTAACGACACCAGGTCTTTTAACTTCGCCCAAAACGTTCACCTTAAATTGAGCAAGCTTTACTATAATTAAGGGTTTTACAATTTCATCTGCGAGTTTTATTTTAATCAAATCTGCGAGTTCTTGCTTTGTCAGTCCAGCAGCTTTAATTTTTCCAATTTTAACCATTTCAATATATCCTTGCATATCTATTTGATAAGTTGGAGAAGAAGTTTGTGCAGAGCTTGGCAGAGCAATACCTGTTGAAGTTCCAGCAGTTGATGAAATTGCAGTACTTTGATTTGCCTGATTAAACAACAAAGCATCTTCTTGTCTTAATGACCCTGCAATCACTTGAATTGTTATAAGATCATTTTCAACAAACTTGTATTCAATAAATTCTATCTTGGGAACACTATCAACTCCTCTTTGAAAATAATTATAGTCTTTTGCTATTCTTTTTTGAGGATCGCAAGAAGTAAGTGTTATTGTAAAAAGTGAAACACCAACACCCAAAAATAGTTTTTTTAGTTGTATCATTTTATATGTATTTTAAAGAACAAACACAGCTCCGCCACATAAGTCCCATTATATTTTATGGCTAACCGTTAGATTTAATGAATGTACGCTTTTGATTAACGGCAAATTGAACGCAATAGCACTTTGTGTTGAGTGTTGCATACAAGATTTACGTTATTCTCAACGTTTCCTTACGATTTAATTAGAAAATAATTTTAATTAAAGTAAAGGCTTTATAAAAGCGTCGCAAAGGTAAACATAATTGGATAAAAAAAAGCATTAAAATGAGATCAATCATTTATTTCATTTTGACAAGCACTTAAATAAAAAATACAACGTAAGTTTGATTTTTTTGGTTGCTTATGGATAAAAGATTTTTTTCATTGGATGTTTTTAGAGGTGCTACAGTAGCCTTAATGATTTTGGTAAATAATCCTGGAAGTTGGGAACACATTTTCATTCCGCTCGACCATGCAGAATGGCAAGGTTGCACGCCTACAGATTTGGTTTTCCCTTTTTTTCTTTTTGCTGTTGGCAATGCGATGGCTTTTGTAATGCCCAAACTGCAACAATGTGGCGATGCCGTTTTTTACAAAAAAATTATTAAAAGAACACTGTTCATTTTTATTATTGGATTGTTTCTTAATTGGTGTCCTTTTTTTATTTGGCAAAATAATCAACTGGTATTTAAGCAATGGGCATTTATGAATAAAGACGCTGGTGGTGTTGCGTTTGAAGATGGTATAAGAATTTTAGGTGTACTACAACGCATTGCTATTTGTTATTTTTTTGCCTCAATTACTGCCTACTATTTTAAACCTAAAATAGCACTCGCCATTAGCATATCAATTTTAATTTTATATTGGTTTTTGTGTTGGAGTTTGGGCAGTGGAACAAACCCATACACACTTGAAACTTTTTTTGGGACCAATATAGACGCAGCAATTATTAGCAAACATCATTTGCTACACGCAGATAAAGTTAATGGCAAAATTTTTCATTTCGATTATGAGGGTTTGGTAAGTTCAACAGCAGCAATAGTGCAAGTTTTGTTTGGTTATTTTGTTGGATATTACATTCAAAAAAAAGGCAAGACATATGAAATGCTTTCCAATCTTTTTGTAGCAGCAGCTATTTTACTTGTTGTAGGATATTGGTGGGATATGCTATTTCCTATAAGTAAAAAAATGTGGAGTAGTAGCTATACAGTTTATACAACTGGTCTCGCAATAATGTGCATTTGTGTGTTGATGTATTTAATAGAATTTAAAAATGTAAAAGGTGTTTGGGCAAGGTTCTTTGATGTGTTTGGAAAAAATTCATTGTTCATTTTTGTGCTAAGTGGCTTTTTACCAAGAGTATTTAAATTAATACGAATTAATGATATAAATGAAAAAGGCGAACCCACTATCCTCAATCCTTTTAGCTGGTTTTATGAACATATTTGCAAACACGTTGCAACAGATTTACGCATTGGCTCATTGCTATATGCTATCATTTTAATTTTCTTTTATTGGGCAATTTGTTACGTGCTCGATAAAAAGAAAATCTATATAAAAGTTTAGAACAGTGTTTTCTCAAATTAATAAAAAATATCCCGAAGCAATATTTGTTGCCAAGTTGCTTACATTGTTTTCAATCTTTTATTTTGGAACAGAATTTTGGATTGGCATTACAGCTAAAGGAAATTTATATTCAGCTTTTTGCGACGAGTATTTAAACTATGTAGAATGGCTAAGGCTTTTTATTTTAAAGGGTGCTAGTATTATCTGTAATTTATTTGGGCATAATACAATCATTGAAAACACTAAATCTTTAAAAATTGTTGGAGGGTACAGGGTAAATATGGTTTACAGTTGCATCGGTTTTGGAATATTAAGTAGTTGGGCAGCTTTTGCAATTGCTTATCCGGCAAAACTGAAGAAAAAAATAATTTGGCTTTTTGGTGGGTTACTAATAATTTGTTTTATAAATATTCTAAGAATTGCAGCTTTGCTTATGTTAATTAACAAAGCAAAAAACATACAAGTATTCACTTCTCATCATACAGTTTTCAATTGGGTTGCTTACATACTTGTGCTGATACTTATTTATTTTTATACAAAAGAAAAACAGGAGCAATCTCAAAACCATAAATAAGATACAAACATTTCATTCACAAATAATAAGAACTATTTTTTAATCCCATCGTCATTTCTATATTTTTGCGAATTGCAGTTTTAGAAATTATGAATATGAACTATTGGTTGCGAATTAATCAGTAATTCTTTTCATTCATAATTCACAATCTATAACTCTTAATTATACAATGGCTTTACCCTATCTCATTAAACGTATTTACAACAGCAGTTCAGAAGAAGTTGTTAGACGTGGAAAAAAAATTCACAACACAGGCAACGCTATTGAATTAATAGAGTATGATGAGTTGATGGGCAATATTGTTTTTAGGGTCAAAGACGACAATTACAACAGCTATTACAAGGTTCACATCAATCAATTTAGAAGCGAGAAGACTTTATCACTACGCTGCTCTTGCCCTTATAATCTAACTGAAATTTGCAGGCATAAAGCTGCATCATTGTTTCATTTGCAAGAATTGCTCGATAGAAATATGCTAGGCAGCAATGAAATTGAATACAACCCAAAACATACGGTTGTAAAAATGAAGCAAATTGATTTGAAGATGCTGAAGATGTTTAGTAGCTATGAAACCTTTACTGCTGCTGAAGAATTTTTGAGAAGCAATAAACCAAATATTATTGATGCTAAAGATGAAACTGTTTGGGCTACAATAGTTGAAAATGCTACAGAATATAAACTTCTCATTAAAAAAAATGATGAAAGAAATTTTGATACAAGTTGCACTTGCCACACAGAAACAAAGCATCCTCTTTGCATACATAAAAACATTTTATTCCTGCATTTGTTAACCAATCACGGTGCAAATTATTTTGATAGTATTAGAAATTGGGATACTGTAAAAAATAAATTATTGGCGATTTATGGTTATTCACTAAGTGATGATTTAAAAAATAAATTTGAGTTTACCTATCAAGATGGAAGACCTTTTTTGCGTGTGCTTGATAACGCAATAAAAAGAGTTGTAGTGCCTGTAGATATTGCACCTAAGCCAAGATTGTTTGAGCAGGAATTGGTAACCACAGCACCAGTTATTTTAGATAATTTTGTTGATGAAAAACCAAAGATTGCAGAGCTGAAACTTGGAATTGTTTTTACAACCCCATCCAATCAATATCCTTTTTTGCAGTTGGAATGCATTCAAGGTATACCAAATGAAACAAACACTGCATTTGTAACCAAAATTGAAAAACTTGATTTAAACAAGTTCATTAATACTGATGTTTTTGATGAAGAAGATAAACAACTGCTGCAACAACTTAGGAAATTATTACCTTCGGAAATTAGTAAGTATATTAATCGAAACTCACCATTTGGTGGCATTTGGGAACACATTATTCAACACCAAGATGAAGAGTTGCCAGAAGAAACAAGACAACTGATTGCAGAATATCTTCATCCGAAATTAAAACGAATATTTGAAGAACAAAACCATAGTGCTTTTATTTTTCAATTACCCGAAAGCAAAAGTTTTACCACAGCAGCCATTCAAAACATTTCACTAGCAATAGAGACAGCAACGCCTTATTTTATTGTTAATAAAAATGCAGATGGTTTTACCGTAGAATGCAGGGTGAAGTTGCCTTTGCTTGATTTGAATGTAAACGAATCTGAAAATATTTCGCCTGTAATCTTTCAATCAAACGATACTATTTTTCTATGGCAAAATAGCGAAGACATAAACATCATTGAAAAATATTTGCCTTCTGGCAAAATGAATATTGAAGCTGAAAACTGGAACAGGCATTTAGAAGAATACATTCTGCCTCTTTCAAAAAACTACGAAGTTCAGTTTGGTAATTTGCAAAAAGAAGAGTTGAAAAACATTAAACCAGAAATGAAAATTCTCTTAAAAGAAAAAGGAGAATATTTAATTTTTGAGCCTGTATTTTCTTATAACGAATATGACATTAAAACCACGGATAAAGAAAAAATAATACTTCCATTTCAAGATAAACTACTCATCATTCAAAGAAATGTTGAAGCAGAGAACGAGTTGGTAGAAAAGATACAAGCATTGCATTCACAATTTGTGAAACCCAACAACAATCATATTTTGGCGTTGCGAGGTGCAGAAGTTTTAAAAAACAATTGGTTCTTTTTATTTGTTGATGCAACAAAAGAAATGAACATTCCTGTGTTCGGTTTTGATAATTTAAAAAATTATCGTTTCAATACTTCAAGGCCTTCTACAAAAATATTTATTAGCAGTAATACTGATTGGTTTGATGCTAAAGTTGAAATAGATTTTGGTGGGCAAAAAATTACCGTTGCTGATGTTAAAAAAGCACTTGCCAACAAGCAACAATTTGTGCCATTAGCAGATGGAACACTTGGTATTTTGCCAGAAGATTGGATAAGAAAATATAGTTTGCTTTTTAAAGTGGGTGATGGCAAACAAGATAATATGAAGCTGAGCAAATTTCAGTTTAGCGTTATCGAAGATTTGTATAACCAACGTGATGAAGAAGAATTATTTGTGCAGCTTGAGGAGAAATATGATAAACTGAGATACAATTATGAAATTAAAAAAATACCAACGCCAGAGCATCTTTCAAGCGTTTTAAGACCTTACCAGGAAAGTGGGTTTCAATGGTTGAATTATTTAACTGAAGTGCAATGGGGAGGCATTTTAGCAGATGATATGGGTTTGGGGAAAACAGTGCAGGCATTGAGTTTTATGCATCATCTAAAAGTGAAAAATGGAAAATTAAGAGCATTGGTTGTTTGCCCTACAACGCTAATGTTTAACTGGCAAAATGAGATAAAGAAGTTTACTCCAGATCTTAATTGTTATGTGCATCATGGTGGTGGAAGATTGCGTGATGATTTAAAAGAAAAAAAGGCAGACATCATCATCACAACTTATGGAACATTGAGAAGTGATGTGAAAGAGTTTATGGAGTTGCAATTGGACTATGTTGTGTTGGATGAAAGTCAAGCAATAAAGAATCCTGCAAGTAAAGTTACTAAAGCTGCTTGTTTGTTGAAAGCTAAGAACCGCTTGTGTTTGAGTGGAACGCCACTTCAAAATAATACGTTTGATATTTTTGCTCAAATGAATTTCTTGAATCCTGGAATGTTGGGAAGTCAAGAATTTTTTAAGAGTGAATTTGCAGTGCCAATTGATAGATTTGGGGAGAAAGATCAAAAAGAACATTTGCGAAAACTATTGTATCCATTTATTCTAAGAAGAACGAAAGAACAGGTTGCAAAAGATTTACCAGAGAAACAAGAGATGGTTTTATTTTGTGAAATGGGTGATGAACAACGTAAAATTTATGACGCTTATCGCAACGATTTTAGAGATAAAATTATGGGTGTGGTGCAAGATGTTGGCATACAAAAAAGTCAGTTAACCATTTTACAGGGCTTAATGAAGTTGCGACAAATTTGCGACAGTCCAGCAATTGTAAAGGAAACCGATGGAGAAAAATATCCTAATGTTTCTGTGAAACTTGAAGAAATTGGAAGAGAAATTAGCGAGAATATTAGCAACCATAAAGCACTTGTTTTCTCACAATTTTTAGGAATGTTGGCATTGATAAAACAACGCCTTAAAGACCTTAATGTTAATTACGAATATTTTGATGGAAGCAGCAGTGCTGCTGAAAGAGAGCGTGCTGTTACTCGTTTTCAAAACGATGAAGAGTGTAGGGTATTTTTAATTTCGTTAAAAGCAGGTGGTGTGGGTTTAAACTTAACTGCTGCCGACTATGTTTACATTGTTGATCCTTGGTGGAACCCTGCTGTAGAGCAACAAGCTATTGACAGAACGCATCGCATTGGGCAAACAAAAAATATTTTTGCATACAGAATGATTTGCACAGATACTGTAGAAGATAAAATTTTGAAACTACAAGAAAAAAAACGCAAACTTGCCAGTGATTTAATTACAGATGATGAAGGTTTTGTGAAGACTTTGACAAAAGAAGATGTGGAGTATTTGTTTAGTTAGAAAGTAGCTTATGCTACCTCATTTCTTCCAACTCTTTCTGTAACCTAAACATTTCATCTCTTTGTTTTGCAGCTTCAATAAAGTCTAAATCTTTAGCAGCTTTTTCCATTATTTTTTTAGTTTGTGCAATGGCTTTTTCAACTTGTGGAATAGTTCTATAAACACTTTGTTCTTCTGCTGCAATGCTTGGCGATGAATCAATAATGGCATAAGGTTTTTTCTCATCAAAGCCTTTAATATCAAGCACGCTACCTTGTTTCATTATTTGCTCAATAGATTTTTTTACTGTAGTTGGCGTAATATTATATTCAAGATTATATGCAACCTGCTTTTCACGTCTTCTATTTGTTTCATCAATGGTGCGTTGCATACTTTGCGTCATTTTATCAGCATAAAAAATCACCAATCCTTCTGCGTTTCTTGCAGCACGTCCAGCCGTTTGTGTAAGGCTTCTTTCATTACGCAAAAAGCCTTCTTTATCTGCATCTAAAATGGCAACAAGCGAAACTTCCGGCAAGTCTAAACCTTCTCTTAAAAGATTTACGCCAACCAATACATCAATCGTTCCTAACCTAAGCTCACGAAGGATTTCAACTCTTTCCAATGCATCCACTTCGCTATGAATATACTTTGATTTAATGTTGATCCGTTGCAAATATTTATCCATTTCCTCTGCCATTCTTTTGGTCAAAGTAGTTACCAAAGTTCTATCACCTTTTGTAACTCTTTTATCAATTTCTTCAAGCAAATCATCTATTTGGTTAACACTTGGTCTCACTTCAATTGGAGGCTCTAATAAACCTGTAGGGCGAACAACTTGCTCCACTACAACACCTCCTGTTTGTTCTAATTCATAGTTACCAGGAGTTGCACTAACAAACACTGTTTGACCAATAATATTTTCAAATTCGTGAAAGTTTAAAGGACGATTATCCAATGCACTTGGTAACCGAAAACCATAATCAACCAATACCATTTTTCTTGTTCTATCACCACCATACATTCCACCAATTTGGGACACAGTTTGATGGCTTTCATCAATCATTAAAATAAAATCTTTTGGGAAATAATCCAGCAAGCAAAAGGGTCTTGTTCCCGGCTTTCTTCTATCAAAAAAACGAGAATAATTTTCTATTCCCGAACAGTAGCCCAATTCACGAATCATTTCAAGGTCATATTCCACACGTTCCTTTACACGCTGGGCTTCCACACGTTTTCCTGTCTTGTTGAAATACTCATATTGCAACATCATTTCATCCTGAATATCGTGTATCACTTGTTGCAACATATCTTTAGGTGCAACGTATAAAGTTGCAGGAAAAATAGCTGCTGTATCCAACACACTTATTCGTTTGCTGCTTTCTTTTTCAAGTGTTTCAATTTCTTCAATTTCATCACCAAAAAAAGTAATGCGATAAGCCCAATCTAAGTAAGGTAAATTAATATCAACAGTATCGCCTTTTACCCTAAAAGTTCCTCTTGTCCAGTCGCCTTGACTTCTTGTGTAAAGTCCATTTACAAGAGCGTGTAAAAATGCTTGACGAGGAAAAGTTTGTCCTTTCTCAATTCTAATAATACCATTCTCAAACTCAACAGGATTGCCCATTCCATAAATACAACTCACAGAGGCTACTACAATAATGTCACGTCTTCCACTCAATAATTCTGATGTTGCTTGAAGCCGAAGTTTGTCCAATTCTTCATTAACATTCAAATCTTTTTCAATGTAAGTATCACTAACGGCAAGGTATGCTTCGGGTTGGTAATAATCGTAATAGCTTACAAAATATCCAACAGCATTATCTGGGAAAAATTGTTTGAATTCGCCGTACAACTGAGCTACCAAAGTTTTGTTGTGAGTGAGTATCAGCGTGGGTCTTTGCACTTGTTGAATAACGTTTGCCATCGTAAACGTTTTGCCACTACCAGTTACGCCTAATAATGTTTGGAAACGTTCACCATCATTAATTCCTTGCACCAATTGGGCAATGGCACTTGGCTGGTCTCCTGCTGGCTGATATGGTGCTTGAAGTTGGAAAGGCATAATGAGCAAATGTAAGAAATGTGATGTACGATTTGCGATGTGTGTTGTAATAAAAAGGTTACAACATTTTAAAAAAAAGAAACTTTTTCATCGCTTTCTATTTCATAATTTTTTGTTAAAAAAATTAAAAGGCATTGTTATCTCGTTAGAAAACAAAATCTTAGCAGCACAAAACAAATATCTACTGTTTTATGAAAAAACAAACAATGCTACTTTGTGTTATTCTTCTTACAACGCTACAAACATTCTCGCAAACAACAAGTATCAGTGGCAAGATAAGCGACACTTTAAACAAGCTAAATTTATCTAATGCAAGCATTAGTATTATTCGTGCTAAAGACTCTATTTTATTGGCTTTCACACGAAGTAATGCAGATGGTTTTTTTACAATAAACAACATAAGCGAGGGCAAGTATTTTATCCAAATTTCTAATCCTAATTATGCAGATTATTTAGATGCCATTGTAGTTGATAAAAATAATATCAGCCTTGGAAATATAACCTTGCTGACAAAAACAAAATTGCTTGAAGAAGTTGTTGTGAAACAAAAAATGGCTGCTATTAGAATGAAAGGTGACACTACAGAATACAGAGCAGACAGCTTTAGAGTGGGTGCTAATTCTAACGTGCAAGAATTGCTAAAAAAGCTGCCAGGCATTACTGTTAATAGCAAAGGAGAAATAACTGCACAAGGACAAACAGTAAAAAAAGTATTGGTTGATGGCGAAGAATTTTTTAGTGATGACCCTGCTGTTGTTACACAAAATCTTCGTGCAGATGCTATTGATAAAGTGCAAGTATTTGATAAAAAAAGTGATCAAGCAAATTTTACAGGCATTGATGATGGCGAAAAAAACAAGACAATTAACCTGCAATTAAAGGATGATAAAAAGAAAGGCTATTTTGGTAAAATTGAAGCTGGCAGCGACTTTGACAAGTATAGTAGTGGTAAAGTTTTGGTAAATGCCTTTAAAGCAAAAAGTAAAGTAGCTGCATACATTACCCACGACAATACAAAATTTGAATCGTTAAATTGGGAAGAAAAAAGGAGTTATGGAGAAGACCTTAACAGCAATGTAGAGATAAATGATGATGGTGGAATGATGATGTGGAGCAATGGTGATGCATTTAGTTGGGGCGAAGGATTGCCAACAAATACTACAGCAGGGTTGCATTATTCTCAAAAATGGAACAAGGATAAAAACAATATTATTAACACGTATCAATATAATAATTTGGGCGTAGTTGGCAACATTAATACTATAACAAAAACTCTTTTAGACTCTACCTATACCACTGGCAACACAACACAAATATTCGATAACCAAAAAGATAGAAATAGATTAAAAACAACTTATGAATGGACAATAGATTCGACTAGTTCCTTAAAAACATCTATTACAGAAAGTATAGTGAAAGGCAATAATAACAACAGTTTCAGTGGAAACACGAGCAATGCAAAAAACGAGTTAATTAATGAAACAAATAGAACCACTGCCACTAATGAAAGAGCAGCAACACTTTTGAGTACAATTTTTTGGCGAAAAAAATTCAAGAAAAAAGGTAGAACAATTTCGCTAAATACTGACTTAGATTTTAACAATGATAATAGCACTGGTTACTACAATTCAAAAAACACTTTTTATAGTTCAAGTCTTGGTGTAGTAGAGTTTATTGATCAATATAAAACTAATACAGAAAATAAATTTGCAGTCACCAGCAAAGCTGTTTATACAGAGCCTTTATGGAAAAATACATTCTTGCAATTGAACTATAAATTTCAAAATAATAAGAATGATGCAGAAAGAATTACATACGACAAAACACCTTTTACAACCGACTACAATATCATTGTTGATAGTTTAAGCAATCACTTCAAATTCAATAATACTGCACACTCTGGCGGGTTTGAAATTAAATATAAAAATAAGAAAATTAATTTTACCGTAGGCAGTGGTGTAGGTACTATAAACTATAAATTGAAAGATGTTGAAGTTAATATAGAACGTTCTGTTAATTTTAATAGTTACCTACCATATCTTAGATTGGAACTTACACCAAAAAAACAAACTGCCTTGGAATTTACATACAGTGGTAAAACGAATAACCCTACACTAAATCAAATTCAACCTCTAATTAATAACAACGACCCTTTAAATACAACTAAAGGCAATCCTTTTTTAAAGCAAGAATATGTTCACAATTTTAATTGGAGATTTAGTGATTATAAAGTAATAAAAAGTAAAAGTATTTGGTTGTATGCAAACCTTAGTTTATCTGAAAATGCTATTACATCTGCAAATAGCTACGATGCTAAAACAGGCAAAAACATTAGGCAATATGTAAATGTTGATGGCAATTATAATTTCTCAATGTATAGTTCATACAGGTTTGAATTATTGCCTTCATTTAATTTGTATGTCGGTTTTAATCCTTCGGCTTCACGATATTCTAACTTTGTAAATGATGTTAAAAATGTAAGTGATAATAATAACTACAGATTCTCAATTGGTACAAGTTATTGGGGTGAAAAGTGGATAAACTACAATTTAGATTTTTCTCCAACATATACCGTTTCTAAATCAACTATAAACCCAAATAACACTAAATATTGGAAGTATAGTATTGATGGAGGTGTTGATATGAAATTCAAGAAGAAAAAATTATATGTTAATGTTGATGCCAATGCAAATTTTTATCAGAAAAATGAAACTTTCGCAAACACACCAAACACTTATGTAGTATCGGCTGGCATAAAAAAATCCATAGATAAAAAAGAAAATTGGCAGGCGAAAATCTTTGTTAATGATATTTTCAATACCAACAACAATATTGATAGAAACACTATGAGCAATTATATTTCTCAATCAACAAAACAAGTGGTGCAACGCTATGTTATGTTTTCAATAATCTATAACTTCAATAAAAATGGAGCAAGTAATTAACAATAATTTTAAAACTCAATTTATCTATTTTAAACCTTGTTATATGAAATTTTTTTTATTCATTTTACTGGCTTTTATTTTTTCAAATGCAAATTCCCAAACAATTTTTCTTGCCCAAGGAAGGGTTGAATATGAAAAAAAAGTGAATCAATATAAAATGATTGAGGATGAAGATGATGAAGATAAAAGTTGGATAGAGGAGATAAAAAAAACAATGCCTCGATTTGTTACCGATATTTATGAACTTCATTTTACTGCTACAAAATCTGCGTATAAAATGAAAGCAGAGAATACAGAAAATAAATATATGTGGGGGTCAAAACCATCTGAGACAGATATTACAGTTCAGGATTTTGCAAGTAACAAATTAAGTATTCAACGAGATGTATTTGAGCAAACATATTTAGTGAATGATAGCATCAGAAAATTTGAATGGAAGATTACTGGCGAAGTGAGGGAAATTGCAGGGTTTGAATGTAAAAAAGCAGTAACAAAAATTTGTGATAGTGTGTACGTAGTTGCATTTTATACTGACCAAATTATGGTAAGTAGTGGTCCAGAAAGTTTTGGTGGATTGCCAGGATTAATTTTGGGCTTAGCAGTACCAAGGCTTGCTACCACTTGGTTTGCTACAAAAGTAGAAACAGTTACACCGACAGCAAAACAAATTTCACCACTACAAAAAGGTAAAAAGGTTGATTGGAAAAAATTAAATATGGATATGCACAAAGCAACGAAAGACTGGGGTAAATATGGAGCAAAAAATATTTGGAAATTTAGTTTATAAAACCAACAAATTACTATGACACCACGACAATCTATTCTTAAATTTTTGTACCCTTTTATCACTTTATTTTCTGGATTTTTTAAAAATGGGGTTAGTCAAAACAAAGAAAACATACAACCAATATCTTCCTTTTATTCTTTATCTTCAACACTCAATAATGGAGAGTCGTTTTCCTTCGATTCGCTACGAGGCTATAAAGTTTTAATTGTAAACACTGCAAGCAATTGTGGGCTAACTACTCAATATGAAGAGCTTGAAAAATTGTATCAACAACATAAAGACAAATTAAAAATTATTGCTTTCCCTGCAAACAATTTTAAAGAACAAGAGAAAGGAAGTGATGAAGACATTGCCACGTTTTGCAAATTGAATTATGGTGTGAGTTTTATGTTAATGCAAAAAATGAATGTAATTGGTACAAACCAAAATGGTGTTTTTAAATGGCTTACCAATAAAGATAGCAATGGCTGGTGCAACCAACAACCACAGTGGAATTTTAGTAAGTACTTGATTGATGAAAATGGAATTTTGCAAAACTATTTTGCTCCATCAGTATCGCCTTTATCTAAGAAAATTGTTGGAAAAATTACGCAATAAAAAAATATAACTAAAAAAATAGTTGTATAACTAAAATATTAGTCTATATATTTGCATAACTAAACATTTAGTTATGATAAATAAAACGCTTACAAAAGCTGAAGAGCAAATAATGCAGGCTCTCTGGAAATTGGAGACTGCTTATCTCAAAGATATTATTGAAGCCCTGCCTGAACCCAAACCCCACAACAATACAGTTGCAACGCTTTTAAAGATTTTGATAGAAAAGGAATTTGTTGACAACGAAGTACACGGAAGAAATCATAATTACTATCCAATTGTTTCAAAGCAAGATTATACAAGTGGCAGTATAAACAACATTGTAGAAAACTATTTTGATGGTTCTTTTAAAGATGCTGTTTCATTTATGGTTGATAAAAAGAAATTAAAACTTAAAGACATTGAGCTTTTATTAAATCAACTTAAAACTAAAAAATAATATGCTACCACTAACTTATTTTTTTAAAGTAATGCTTTGCACTGCTGCATTCTTTGGCTATTATTTAATAGCACTTCGCAACAAAAAATTTCATCAATACAATAGATTTTATTTATTGTTTTCTGTTGCAGCTTCTTGGCTGATTCCATTATTAAAATTTCAAATTGGTGTTGAGCAAAAAGTGCAGCAACCCATTTATCAAGTATTTACTTATATTGCTGAAAGCAATGCTGCATTGGAGTTTGAGTCAACACAACAAGTAGCAACATCATTTAACTGGATGCAATTACTACCCATTTTTTATTTTGCAATTGCAGTTATTATTTTAATAGCACTTCTTATATCTCTATTCAGAATTTATCGCATTTATACAAAATATCCAAAGCAAAAAACAGAAAATATTGTGCTACTAAATACCACAGAAGACGGAACTCCTTTTTCATTTTTCAAATTCATTTTTTGGAATGATGAAATAGATGCAAACTCGATTGCTGGCAAACAAATTTTGCAACACGAGCTAACACACGTTAAAGAAAAACACAGTTGGGATAAAATTTTTATACAAATAAACCTTGTATTTGGTTGGTTCAACCCTTGCCTTTGGCTAATAAAAAAAGAACTTGAAATGATACACGAATTCATTGCAGACAATAAAGCTATAGAAAATGCTGATGCTAATGATTTTGCTTCAATGCTTTTGGTAGCAGCATTTCCAGCACATCAATATAAACTCACAAATCCATTTTTCTTTTCACCAATAAAACGCAGATTAATTATGCTAACTCAAAACAAAAACCCAAGATTATCTTATTTAAGAAGAGTAATTGCATTGCCATTACTTGCTATTGTTGTATTACTTTTTGCCTTTAGAAAAAAGGAAGTTGTAACGAACTTTAAAACAGAAAAAAAGTATAAAATAGTTATTGATGCTGGACACGGAGGAACAGATTTTGGTTGCAAATCAATAGATGGTAGTGTTTATGAAAAAGATATAGACCTTGCCATTGCAAAAGCTATTAAACACCTTAACAAAAACATTGAAATTGTATTAACAAGAGATGATGATCATTTTGATCAAGTTAAGGCAAAAGCCGATTTTGTGAACAGTCAAAATGCAGATTTATGTGTAAGTATTCATTGCAGTGATGCAAAGAGCGATAATGGAGAATCTAACAATACTAGAGGTACTGAAATTTATGTGGTAAGCCCAGAAAAAAATAATGGCTTTATGAATGAAAGCAAGCTATTAGCACAAAATGTGAATGAAGTATTAAAAAAAGATTTTATTAATAGAGGCATCAAAACACGTAAAGTTGGGATTTGGATTTTACAAGCTACCAATTGCCCTACAATACTTGTAGAAGCAGGGTTTTTATCAAATAAAAATGATGCAGCAATGCTTCAAAAAACAGATAAACAGGAATTGATTGCAATTGATATTTTGAAAGGAATTGAAAATTATTTGGCATTGAAAGAGCAAAAAGTTGAACTGCCCAAACAAAAAATTATTGAAAAAGATACCCGTCAAGTATATAATTTGAATGCAGAATTAATTGAAATAAAAATTGAGGACAAAGCTAGTGAGAAAGACTTGAAAGAGTTTAAGGCAATTGCTGGCAGATATGATATTTATAATAATCCAAGACCCAATTGCGAAACAATAAATGGTATTACAATTAGTGAAAGAAATAAGTTGTTTTCAATCTATGAAAAAATGTCTGCTACCCAAAAGAGTAATTCATTTATTACATTTAAAAAACCAAATCCCATATCCAAAAACCAGCCAACACAAATTCAAATGAATCATTGCATTAATAACACTGGTTTTGAAGTTTATGTTGATGGCAAAAAAATATTGAACGAAGAGTTGGGAATGTATTCATACAACGATTTTGCTGATTTCTACGAATACCAAAGTCAAGAAAATGGTACGACTAAAATTTATCTTAAAACGAATAAATTTTTTGAATTACAAAACGCAGAACATATGAGCAAAAAATATTCAGAAATGATAATCAACGGTATTTACCATGTTGGGATAAAATAAGCGAAAAACTACACATTAACCTTCTCTGCCAACCATAAAAATTCATTCACAAAAACATCTACACTTTTCGCAAAACTTTCATCAAGCAAATTGCCTTCGGCATCAAACTTTTTGTCAACAAAAGGAGTAACTAAAAGTTGAGATGATGCAACGCCAAATAATCCAGGAACCAATAACAGCAATTGTTGTGAGGCTCTCATTCCTCCCATTGCACCAACACTTGCAGTTGCTAAGCCAAATGTTTTTCTTGCTTGTTTTGGGAAATGATCCATTAAATTTTGCAATGCTGGCGAATAACTTCCATTATACTCTGGCGTTACTAAAATAAAAGCATCAGCAGCAAACATTCTTGCTGCCAAAGGCTTGTATTGTTCAGGTGTATTTTCTACAGAAGAAAATACATTTTCCAACAATCCCAATTTCCAATCTCTCACATCTATTAAACCAATATTATGTTGGGTTTTTGTTGTAAGATATTTGTGCAAATGCAATGCTACTCTATTCGTGAGGCTTATACTTCGTGGGCTGCTGCTTATAATTTCTATGTTCATACTATATAAAGCTTCTCCAAACCTCTCCAAAGGAGAGGCTTTAGAAAAGCAAGTTTTTATTTTATTATCGAAATATATTTTTCTTTATTTACAAAAATTCCAATAGCATTTAACACTACTAATAACACTCCAATTCCTGGCTGTTGTGCCATAAAAATTTCAAACAACAATATGTTTACTGAAATTGGAGCAATTAATAAATAAGCTAAAGCTCTTGTTTTTGGAATAAGCAGCAAAAGACCAAAAGAAATTTCTAAAACTTTTACGAATGCAAGAAAACCTGTAGAATAAAGCAACCCTGCAAAAGCACCTGCATTGCCTGCCATTGGTGGCATTGGAATAAAGTGTAAAAAGAAATTTGAGCCAAATACTAAATATACTAAGGCTAATAAATAGGCTGGAATATGTTTTAATTGTTGTTTCATTTTGTATATTTTCTATAAGTTAAAATTATGCTTGTTTAATCATTTGTACATTGAATGCAAGTTTCACTTCATCGCTTACCATAATGCCACCAGCTTCTGTAACAGCACTCCAAGTTAATCCAAAATCTTGTCTATTGATTTTTCCAGTAATTTCAAAGCCAGCTTTTACTTGTCCATAAGGGTCAGTTGCTGTGCCACCATATTCTGCATTTAAGGTTACAGATTTTGTATGACCTTTTAATGTTAAATCTCCAACTAAAGCATATTCATCATCGCTTTTTTTAGTGAAAGAAGTTGATGTGAAAGTCAATGTAGGAAAGGTTTCTGCATCAAAAAAGTCAGCACTTTTTAAATGTCCATCACGCTGTTCGTTGTTTGTAGTGATACTGTTTACATCTGCTTCAAATGTAATTTTTGCATCACTAAAATCATCGGCATTTGCTTCAAGCGTTGCATCAAATTTTGTAAAATTTCCTGTTACGTTTGTAATCATTAAGTGTTTTACTTTAAAAGTAATTTCGCTGTGTGCAGCATCAATTTTGTAAGTTGCCATTTTGTTTTGTTTTTATTTGTTTAAAATTTATTTTTATTCCCTTTTAGGGGTCAGGGGCATTAATTCATTGGCACTTCTACCAACAATATTTCTGTATTTGTGTTTGATAAAATATTAATTGCATCTGTATCCCAAATGCCTATTGCATCTCGTTTTGAGAGAATGTTACCATCAATCTCAACCTCACCTTCAATCACTAAAAGATAAATGCCATTGCCTTCTTTTTTTACTTTATAGGAAGACAGATTTTCTGCATCAAAATTTCCTAAGCTAATCCACGCATCCTGATAAATCCAAAGTCCATCATTTCCAAAAGGCGATACCACAGTTTGAAATTTATTTTGTCTTTCATCAGCCGAAAATGTTTTTTGATCGTAACGTGGTGAAACGTTTTCTTTATTTGTGAAAATCCATAGTTGAAAAAGATTTACATCTTCTGTTTTGCTATGGTTAAATTCGCTGTGTTCAATACCACTTCCTGCACTCATTACCTGCACATCATTTTTTGCAATCACACCGTGTCCACCTGTGCTATCCTTATGTTCCAAAGCACCACTTAAAGGAATGGTAATAATTTCCATATTGTCGTGTGGATGTTTTCCAAAACCAAAACCAGCTTTAACAATATCATCATTCAACACCCTTAATTTTCCAAAATGAACTCGCTCGGGATTATACCATTGTCCAAAACTAAAACTGTGATGGGCATCCAACCAACCGTGGTTTGCGTGTCCTCTTGTGTCTGATTTGTGTAGTGTAGTTTTCATTATTTTTATTTTATATGTATATACATCTATTTATGTAAAAAAATTTATTCTTTGGTTCTAAATTTTTCCAATAAAGTATTTAACAACATTGCATCTTCATTGGTTATTGCAACAGATTTTTCACTAATTGCATCAAGTTTAATGGTTGCTTTTGCCAAAACATCAATCCCTTTTTCTGTTAAAGTAACAACAGTTTGTCGTCCATCAATTTCGCCTTGTGTTCTTTTTATAAATTTCTTAATCTCAAGCCTATCAACAATTCTGGGTACATTAGAGCTTTTTTCAATCATCCTGCTTGCAATGTCTTTTACACACATCAGCTCAGGATGTTTACCCTTTAAAATTCGCAACACATTATATTGCTCGTGTGTAATTCCAAAAGTTTTTAGTTCCTTTACACTCAATGTTTTTAACCACCAAGCTGTGTACAAAACATTTAGCCCAGCTTTCTGTGTTTCGCTTTTAAATTTATTACTTTTTATGGCGTCTTCTAATTTCACAATGCAAATATTGATGTATATACATCTAATTTCCAAATTTATTTTTGTTGTCCAAGCTGCACTGCTACTATTTAGCAATTGTGGCGATAGCACCATTCAACATTTGTGCTACTATTAAGCATTAAGTTTTGGTAATAATAATTGTTAATACACTTTATTTTCGCCTTATGTCTTTAACATTTACACTTATACAAACCAATCTTTTTTGGGAAAATAAAACAGCCAATCTTGCAATGCTCGAACAAAAAATTTTGAGCATAAAAGAAAAAACACAAGTAGTTGTTTTGCCAGAAATGTTTAGCACAGGTTTTAGTATGCAGCCAAATTTATTTGCAGAAACAATGCAAGGCGAAACCATAAAATGGATGCAAAAAATAGCATCAGAAAAACGAATTATTCTTGCAGGAAGTTTAATGATTGAAGAAGATGGTAATTATTATAATCGTTTCATTTGGATGTTGCCAAATGGACAAATTGGGCATTATGATAAACGCCATTGTTTTGCGTATGCCAATGAGGATAAGCATTACACAGCAGGTAATAAAAAAATGATAACACAAGTAAATGGCTGGAAAATAAACTTACAAGTGTGTTACGACCTGCGTTTTCC
>JANYEP010000079.1 GCA_025363075.1 Chitinophagaceae bacterium
CCCGAAACCATAAAATGACTTTTGTGATTATTGCAATAACAAAAATTGACATTGCTACTATCATTAAAATTTCTACAGCCGATAGTTTAACATCCTTCATAGCTTGTTTAGTTTGTTGCCGCAAATCTAAAATACTAAAGCAAATATTTGATATTTATTTATGAAACATTTAAAAAGCCTTATTTTAAAAAAGCTAAAAACCTTACTTCAACAACCTTTCAGCATCAATGGCAGCTGCTTTGTCAAGTATTGTTGCACCTTGCATCATAAAGTAAGTAGGATTGGCACGTGCAGCAGTTTTTAAAACTGTGCCATCAAGTTTTAGAATGTGGCTGTTATCTAAAGCGTATCCCTTTACACCTTCAACATCACTTGTAACAATGTAGTAAGGCATTTTTTCATTACTCATTTTTTTAAGTACAGGCATATTAATAAACGACTCAACCGCTACTGGATTTTCTGGAAACTCTTTCACAAAAATCAACATATACTTTCCTTGCTGATTTAATATTTGGTCTGTAACATTTACAGAGCTATCAATAGTTTTTAAGGTAAAATCTAAAATCTTTGGTGTACTATTTCCTTTCCTAATTAAAGTTTTTTCTTCCTCTCCTACTTGCACATAAGTAGAATCAAAATCGTCTGGAAATTTTTCTGCATTTATCTTAATTGTTTGCCCATTTTTTTTGTATGTATAAAAGATAGCAAAACTATCAGAAACTGAGCCTACAGGCGGTTTCATTTGTTCCAAAATATTATTACCTTTTTTAAATGGCAAGCAATCTTTATAGGGCAAATGATTTAAAGCATACCACTGCATTCCACCAACGAACACAAAACTAATAGCAACAATTGTAGCAGAAATCTTAGCAGAAAATAGCGACGATATTTTATTGTAATTAAAGAAAATTATTAAAATTAATACCAACAACACAACGTCTTTAGTAAAGGTTTGATTTGGTGTTAATGGCACACAATCTCCAAAGCAACCACAGGCTGCTATTTTGCCACTAAACAACACATAACTGGTGAGGAATGTGAAGAAAGTGATGAGTATTAAAAGTACCCAACTAAAAAATTTGCTTCTCCAACCAATGATGATTGCAACACCTGCAACAACCTCCAAAATATTCATTCCTATTGAACTTGACAATGAAAGCCCACTAAGAAACTCAGTGTGCCAAGCCTCAAAAAATTCTCGCATTTTATAGCTTAAACCTTGTGGGTCATTGGCTTTTATTAAACCAGAAAAAATAAATAATAATCCTACAAGCCATCTGCAAATTGATACTATTGCTTTCATTTTTTTTATAATTAATCGTTGCAAATTTATGAGATGTCACGATTTCACAACAATCATTCCAACAAATCATTTCATTTATAACTATTCTATATTTGCAATTAAATTAAAATACACAATGACTTCTTTTGCCCAACACAATTTTGCTAATCAAAAAGCTTTAATAAGAGTTGATTTTAATGTTCCATTAGATAAGCAAACCCTTGCCATTACTGATGATACAAGAATGACAGCTGCTGTGCCTACTATAAAAAAAATATTAAACGATGGTGGTAGCGTTATTTTAATGAGTCATCTTGGAAGACCAAAAGATGGTCCTGAGGATAAGTATTCTTTAAGGCATATTGTGAATCATTTAATCAAATTATTAGATGGTGCAACTGTAAAATTTGCCAATGATTGCATTGGCGAAGAAGCTATTGAAAAAGCTGCACACCTGCAAGTTGGTGAAGTATTGCTCTTAGAAAATTTGAGATTTTATAAAGAAGAAGAAAAAGGCGATGCAGACTTTGCTAAAAAGCTTGCTGCACTTGGCGATGTATGGATTAATGATGCATTTGGTACAGCACATAGAGCTCACGCATCTACTGCTGTTATTGCTCAATTTTTTGCTCCAGAAAAAAGATTTTTTGGTTTATTGATGGATGCAGAAGTTGCTGCTGCTGAAAAAGTGTTGCACAAATCGGAAAAGCCATTTACTGCGATTATAGGTGGTGCAAAGGTTTCGGACAAAATACTGATTATTGAAAACTTGCTTGAAAGAGCTACAGATATTATTATTGGTGGAGGAATGGCATATACTTTTATGAAAGCTCAAGGTGGGCATATTGGTAAAAGTTTGTGCGAAGAAGATAGGCTTGATATGGCTCTTAGCGTGCTTGCAAAAGCAGAAGCAAAAGGTGTAAACATTCATTTACCAAGCGATAGTGTTATTGCCGACAATTTTAGCAACGATGCTAACACCTCAACTGCACCATCTAACAATATTCCTGATGGATGGATGGGTTTGGATATTGGTGCTATGGCTTGCCAGCAATTTACAAATGTGTTACACAGAAGTAAAACCATTTTATGGAATGGTCCAATGGGTGTGTTTGAAATGAGTCATTTTCAACATGGCACAAAAGCTATTGCAACTGCTGTTGCAGAAGCTACTACAAATGGAGCTTTTAGTCTTGTAGGTGGTGGAGATAGTGTTGCAGCAGTAAATCAATTTGGATATAACGATAAAGTGAGTTACGTTAGCACTGGTGGTGGTGCTTTGCTTGAATACTTTGAAGGCAAACAATTGCCAGGCATTGCTGCTGTTAATAGCTAATAATAATCATACTAAAAGTAGATAATAAGCCTCTCGAAAATTCGAGAGGCTTATTTGTTAGAAAATAATTAGCACAACACTCCTTTTAAACCTTTTAAACCCCTTAAACTTCATTCAGCTACATTTGCAGCCAAAATGAAATCAGGATTTGTAAATATATTTGGTAAACCCAATGCTGGTAAAAGCACGTTGTTAAACGCTTTGCTGGGAGAAAAGCTCGCAATTGTGTCGCCAAAAGTGCAAACAACAAGGCATCGTATAAAGGGTTTTTTGAGCAAAAAAGACGAATATCAAATTGTTTTTAGCGACACCCCAGGCATCATAGAAAGCAAGTATAAATTGCACGATAAAATGATGGCTGCCGTTAAAAATGCACTTGAAGATGCAGA
>JANYEP010000087.1 GCA_025363075.1 Chitinophagaceae bacterium
CCTGCATATTTTTCAGCATCTAATTGCTCTAATGCTTTTCTAATTAGCGTATTTTTTGCAACTTTAACTTCAACTTGTTTATCAAAACAAGACTTACGCAATTTGCCAATCTGTGCTACTGTTAAAGATTCAGTATCTGTAACATAGAAGTTATTGTATTGTGAAAATTTCTCTTTAAGAGCAACAATCACTTCGTTTTTTTGTTCTTTAGTCATTACTAAAATTTATTTTGTAAAACCAAGGTCATATTCAAGTTAATGAATCACTTGGCTTTTAGTTCATTAATCCTTTTGTGTCAATTATAATACCTGGACTCATACTGCTTGCCATAGATAAACCTTTTAAATAAGTTCCTTTAGCAGCAGATGGTTTCAATTTTGCAATTGCATTGATTAGCTCTGTACAGTTTTCAGCAATTTTTTCCTGAGAGAAAGAAACTCTTCCAATAGATGCGTGAACAATACCAGTTTTATCAACTTTAAAAGCAATTTTACCACCTTTTACTTCATTAACAGCAGCAGCAACATCATTGGTTACTGTTCCTGTTTTTGGGTTTGGCATTAAGTTACGAGGCCCTAATACTTTACCTAATTTACCAATTTTAGGCATTACAGATGGCGTTGCAACAATTACATCAACATCTGTCCAGCCACCTTCTATTTTTGTAATGAATTCATCCAATCCAACAAAATCAGCACCTGCAGCTTTTGCATCAGCTTCTTTATCTGGAGTACATAATACCAAAACTCTTTTTGTTTTACCAGTTCCGTGAGGTAAACTTACTGTACCACGAACTTGTTGGTCAGCTTTTTTAGGGTCAACACCCAAGCGAATGTGTAAATCAACAGAACTATCAAATTTAGTACAGTTGATTGTTTTTACTAATGCTGAAGCTTCTTTTAAACTATAGGCTTTATTAGAATCCACCTTAGCATTTGCAACTTTTCTTTTTTTAGTTAAAGACATTGTTATTTATTTTAAGGTGAATAATTAGTTTTCCCAAGGGGCTTTTCCATCAATAGTTAAACCCATAGAACGTGCAGTTCCTGCAACCATTTTCATTGCTGAGTGTGTTGTAAAGCAGTTCATATCAGGCATTTTGTCAAGTGCAATAGCCTCAATTTGAGCCCAATTTACCTTGCCAATTTTTGCACGGTTGCTTTCTTTACTACCTTTTTGAATTTTTGCTGCTTCCATTAACTGTATTGGAGCTGGTGCAGTTTTAATAACAAAGTCAAAAGACTTGTCAGTATAAACTGTAATTAAAACAGGAACTACTTTTCCCATTTTATCTTGAGTTCTTGCATTGAATTGTTTGCAAAACTCCATAATGTTTACACCCTTTGAACCGAGTGCTGGACCTATTGGTGGTGCAGGATTGGCTTGTCCGCCTTTTGCCTGCAACTTCACATAGCCCGAAATTTCTTTTGCCATTGTGTTGTGATTTAATTGGTGATAACGCAAAACATATTTACAATTTAATGATTTTTAATTTACGATTTATTCAACTGATGAGTTTAAAATCGTAAATTGTATATCCTTTAAATCTAAAATTGGAATTGCTCCCAAGTTCCATCTTTAAAAAGAACTTTTATTTTTTGGGATGGCAAAAGTAAGGGGATGAAATTAATTGGCAAAAATTTGTTTTAATAAATCATTAAAACCCCAATCGCTTACCAATAATTTCATCTATTTTTTTAAATAAATGATAAGGTTTGTAGGTTCGCCAATCAGGAATATCCATTAATTCAACCATTTGGTGCAGTTTTTTTTTCTTGAAATCGTATTGGGTAGTTTCAGGCATATTCAATGACACAATCCATCCATTTTCATCATTTACTTCTTCATTCCATTCTTCGTAATAATCTTTATCGCCACTATGAAAATTTAAAACATTCTCGGCAATTATTATAAACTTAGAAATACCATTATACAATAATCTGTCGACAACTTCTCTCTTCAAAGTCATTATATCATTTTCAATAGCATCATTCCATTCGCCAATTAATTCCATTATGCAAAAATTCAATTCATAGTCAACATAAATTAATTTGATGTAAAGGGTATTGCTGCCAAATTGATCCCATTGAGGGTGTATGTAATAATTGTAAACAGTTTGGCTATATTCAAATTCGCTATGCTTTGCACCAAAAAAAGGTGATAGTTTATCTTCTTCTGAAACATAGATATGTCGCCAGTTATAAAAAGGCTCGAGTGTGTGCATTGTGCAAAAATGGTGATAATTATGCAAAAAAAATCCTCTCAATTTCTCGAGAGGATTATAAAAAAAATATTTTAATAGTTGTTATTCCATAACAACTCTGTCTGTGTGAACAGTATTACCATTTGCATCAACAACTCTCAACATATAAATTCCTTTACCAGTAGATGATGGCATTGAAACTTTTTCTGTTGAAACACTGTTTACATTTACTGTTTTGTTTAAAACAGTTTTGCCATTAATATCAGTTAAAATTAATGAATAGTTACCAGCATTTAATTTGCTAAAATTAACTGTGAAACTATTGTTAACTGCAGGATTAGGGAAGATGGAAACTTGACCTTTAGAAATTGCAACTTCATTTGTATTAACTTTTTTGCTTTGATAAACCAAATTACCATTTGCCAAATCAGAAACGTTGTACATATCTTTTCCACCCTTAACTACAGTAGCTTCAAGTGTTGAAGGGTTTACTATAAAATAGCTATCTGCATTGCTTGCACTACCTAAGATGATATTTCCATCATCATCAGCAGCAGCACCATTAGTAGTAAATGTTGCAGGAAGATTTTTAATTGCACCAATAAACTCTGCCTCCATTTTTGCAATATTTATTTTAAATACGTTGTTACGCATTGTAATTAAGTAAAGATTACCGTAAACATCACCAATCATATCGCCACCCCAACTTGTGCATTGGCTGTGAATACTTACGTCTTTGTTTCTTCTACTGTCCATTAAACCACCTAATTTAGTGATAACAGGATTTGCACCAGTTGTAAAACTGATTAAATTATTTCCATCATTTGTTAAAGCATAACCAACGCCATCATTGCCAAAAGCCATACGAGTAATAACGTTACTTTCATCAGAATTTTTTATACCAGTTGAAAAACGAGCATCACTATTAATGCCAACTGAAAGTGTACCTGTGCTTGAACTTGCTAAGTCAACAAATTTTAAATCATTGCCATACATTTCAGAAAAGTATAGACGATTTGTGATTTTATCGTAAGCTGCTGCTGCAACACCACGACCACTCATTACAGTATTGTTGTCAATAATGCTTCCATTAGTACCTCTTAATTGTAGATTTTGTTGAGGAGTTCTTGTGTAAAGTGTTTTTGTAAATTCTCCAGTAGAAAAGTCAATCTCACGGATAGCTGTCCATTGAAACTCTCCTTTCTTTTCAGAAGTGATTGCAAAAGTTTTTGATTGTGCAAATGAAGCCACTGAACCTGTAGCTATTGCCAACATTGGAAGTAACAATTTTTTCATAATGTAGAAATTTTATTTTTTTTAAAATGATTTTGCTAAAATAGAACTTATTTTTTTAAAAGAAAAAAAATAAAGTGTTAAAATTTTTGAATGGCGGAAAACTATAAAACACACTCTTTTATTTCTCTATCAAATAACACCACCTTCTCAATTTACCCTCAAAATCAAATGGGGTAGTAGCTTTAGTTATATCCTTTATTTTGGTAGAATGAATTTCGTCTGTGTTTAAAATAAATTTCGTGAAATTGGTACTGAAATATAATTTGCCATTGGGCGATAAAATATTTAGCACATCATTTATTAGTGTAACGTGGTCTCGTTGAATATCTAAAAAATCATCCATTCTTTTACTATTGCTAAATGTTGGAGGATCCATTACAACAATATCATAACTATTGGGCTGAATGCCCTTTAAATACTGCAATACATCGGCGTGAACGAACTGATATTTTTCGACATTTTTAAAGCGATTGATTACAAAATTATCTTCAGCCCATTTTAAATAGGTCTTGGATAAATCAACAGATGTTACCAAACCTGCATTGCCAGAAGCAGCATAAACAGAAAAAGAACCTGTGTAGCAAAATAAGTTTAAAACCCTTTTATCGGCACACTCAGCTTGCACCATTTGCCTTGTGGTTCTATGGTCTAAAAACAAACCAGTATCTAAATAATCTGACAGGTTAATCAAGAATTTTAAACCACTTTCTTCAACAGTAAAAAAATCTTGTTGAGCATCGGTTTTTTCGTATTGCTGAGTGCGATGGTTCATCCTTTTTCTTTGTTTGATGAAAACATTTTCATCGTCAACCTGCAGCACTTTTCTAATTACAACAATTGTTTCTTCAAGCCATAAACTATATTCTTCTTCAGTTAAATTATGCTTGCTCAGATATTCGGAAATATAAACCTTATTATCGTACAACTCAATGCAGATAGGGAATTCGGGCAAATCTTTATCATAAAGCCTGTAGCAGGAAATACCCATTCTTTTGGCTTGCTTGCTGCGGTGTTTAAACACTTTTTGCAAACGATTTTCAAGCATTATCAGTTTAGTTTGTAATTCCATTTTTTTAATTACTTTTTTACAACCCCATTAATTTTTCGTTAAACTTAATCATCAATTTAAACAAAGCTTCGTGCTTGTTTAAAGGTAATGTTGCTGAAACATCAAATACATCGTGATAGGCTTTTATGCCCCCCAAAGTGTAAAAGAAAAACGATGGAACTCCTTTTTCGGTAAAAAAATAATGGTCGCTATTTGCAGCTTTGCCACGAGGGTTTACAGCAGTTACTAATTTATATTCAGCATTAATATCCTGCATCATTTTAAACTGCTGAGGAAACAATGTTGCATTAACAACTGTAATGCCATCAACGCCAGTGCCAGCAAGGTCTGTATTAGTTAAGAACTTTATTTTTTTTAAATTAATTAATGGGTTTTCTGTAAAATATTTTGACCCCATTAATCCTGCTTCTTCGCCAGAGAAAAGTATAAAACCAATGCTGTAAGGTTGTGGATGTTTTGCGTAATATTTTGCCAAATTTAACAACAAGGAAACACCACTTGCATTGTCATTTGCACCAGGGAAATAAGTGTCTTTTCCAAGACCTCCCAAATGGTCGTAATGTGCAGTAATCATTATAAAAGAATCGGGATAAACAGTGCCTTTTACAACACCACAAATATTGGCTGCTTTAAAGTTATTGATAAATTTATTGTCTAATGCAATTGTATAACCTAAAGGAATATTACCAACTGCATTTTTATCAATTTGTACCAATGTGTATTCAGCAACCTTTTGTTCAACATCCATTGTTAGCTTAGTTTCCAACTTAATAATCACTTTGTTTTTTCTATCTATAAACTGCACGCTATCTATTTGCTCAACATTTCCTTCGCCAACAAATCCTTTGCTTTCGGCAGCTACAATGAAATCTTTTCCTGGCGTTAATTCCTTTCCATTAATACTTAAACTCATTCTCTCTGGAAAAGTATTTACATTAAAACTGTAATGCTGAAAAAATGATTTTCCTTTCATTGGTTCTAAACCAAATTGCTTAAATTTTTCTTCCAAAAATATTGCTGCCTTGTGCATACCATCTTTGGTGTAACCTCGTCCCCAAAAGGCTTTTGAGGTAAGTGTATCAACAATCTTTCTTGCAAAACTTGAGTCTTGCGAAAAACTAAAAGAGGAGAAATTAAAAGCTAAAAAGAATAAAAATATTTTTTTCATATCGCAATATTAGTTGAATGTTGATACACTCACTATACTGAATAAGTACAGATTAATTTTAACAAAAAATTTGCTCAAATCTGTAACATCTGTTAAATCAGTGTTCCATTCTTTACATTTGCCACAATGAAATATTACATTATTGCAGGGGAAGCAAGTGGCGATTTGCACGGCAGCAATTTGATTAAACAAATTATACTGAAAGATGCTGCTGCTAACATTCAATGTTGGGGTGGAGATTTAATGCAAGCAACAGGAGCCACACTGGTAAAGCATTACAGAGAATTGGCTTTTATGGGATTTGCAGAAGTTGTAAAAAATTTACCAACTATTTTTAAGAATTTATCTTTCTGCAAACAAGATATTTTGCAGTTTAAACCAGATGTTTTGGTGTTGATAGATTATCCAGGTTTTAATCTTCGCATTGCAAAATGGGCGAAGCAACATAACATTAAAGTTGCCTACTATATTTCGCCACAAGTGTGGGCTTGGAAAGCCAGTCGTGTAAAGCAAATGAAATTGTGTATAGATAAAATGCTTTGCATTATTCCATTTGAAAAAGAATATTATAAAACTCAATGGAATTGGGATGTTGAATATGTTGGGCATCCACTTGTAGAAGTTGTTGAAGAGTTTAGAAGTACGAAGTACGAAGTACGAACTACGAATGAAGAAACCTTTCTGCAAAACCTCGTACCTCATAATTCGTATTTAAAAAACAGTATTGCCATTCTTCCTGGTAGTCGCAAACAAGAAATTACAAAGAAGTTACCCATAATGCTGGAAGTTGCAAAATCGTTTCCCGATTATCAATTTGTAGTGGCAAAAGCACCTGGGCAGGAAGATAGTTTTTATGAACCTTTTTTGCAACCTTATCCCAATGTTTCTACTGTTAGTAACCAAACCTATCAATTGCTATCAAATGCAGCAGCAGCAATAGTTACAAGTGGAACAGCAACGCTTGAAACTGCTTTGTTTAAAGTGCCAGAAGTAGTGTGTTACAAAACTAGTAACATTAGCTATGCCATTGGTAAAAAATTGGTAAAAATTAAGTTTATAAGTTTGGTGAATTTGATAATGGATAAGCTAATTGTTAAAGAGTTAATACAAGATGAATTAACTACTAAAAACCTTGTTGAAGAACTGAGCGATTTATTAAACAATGAAGCAAGAAAAAAACAATTGCAAGATGATTACGCTTTGCTTTGGAACAAACTTGCAGCAGGGGGAAATGCCAGCAAAACTGCTGCTGAAATTATTTGCAAAATGACTCAATAATATTTATGAAAAAAATACTACTTGCTACTTGCTATTTGCTACTTGCTAATTGCATAAACGCCCAACTTAACACACCAAAGCAAATCTTTACTAAAGCAGATACTTTACGTGGCAGCAATAATGAAAACAGAGATTGGTGGGATGTGTTGAGATATGATATTACTATAAAACCTGATTTTGAAAAGAAGGAGATTGAGGGGGTTTGTAGAATTAGTTATAAAGTCATTGAAAAAAGAAAAAACAGTTATATACACTATGATTCAAAAGTTCTTGAGCAAGTGTGCGGCTGCATTTCTTGTCAAGAGAAAAACAGGATAATGCAAATTGATTTGCAAAAACCAATGCGAATTGATGCTGCTTTTATAGGTGAAACTAAAATTTCACTTTGGTCAAAAGAAATAGAGGATAATAATAACTATGAACTTTTGCATACGCCAATTATTTTAAAAAAAGATAGTATTTATACTGTTACAATTTACTACCACGGCAAACCACAAGAAGCTAAAAAAGCACCTTGGGATGGTGGTTGGGTTTGGAGTAAAGATAAATTTGGAAGACCTTTTGTGAGTGTTGCGTGTCAGGGTTTGGGTGCAAGTTGTTGGTTTCCATGTAAAGATATTCAAAGCGATAAACCAGATGCTGCATATCTAACTATTGTTGTGCCTGATAGTTTGGTGGCTGTCTCTAATGGCGTTTCTCGTTCCTCGTTTCTCGTTAGCGGAAGACAAAATTTAAAACAACGAGTAACCAACAACGAGCAACCAGAAACGAGAAACGTGTGGCAAGTTCAAAACCCCATCAACACTTACTGCATTGTTCCCTACATTGGTAATTATGTAAACTTTACCGACACATTCGCTGGCGAAAAAGGCACACTCGATTTAAGTTTTTGGGTGCTTGATTACAATAAAGAAAAAGCACAAGAACAGTTTAAGCAAGTAAAGCCAATGCTACGTGCATTTGAGTATTGGTTTGGTGCTTATCCTTTTTATGAAGATGGATATAAATTGGTGGAAGCACCTTATTTGGGTATGGAACACCAGAGTGCCATTGCCTATGGAAATGGTTTTCAAAATGGTTATAGAGGCAGAGATTTAAGTGGCAGTGGCTGGGGCTTGAAATGGGATTTTATTATTGTTCACGAAAGTGGTCACGAGTGGTTTGCAAATTCTATAACTACAAAAGACATTGCCGATATGTGGGTACACGAAGGCTTCACAAATTATAGCGAAGTGCTGTTTACCGAATATTATTATGGCAAAGAAGCTGGCAATGATTATTGCTATGGATTAAGAAAAAATATTGCAAACGATATTCCAATTATTGGTCCTTATGGAGTGAATAAAGAGGGTAGTGGCGATATGTATTACAAAGCTGCCAATATGATACACAGCATTCGCAATGCTTTGAATGATGATAAAAAATTCAGGAATATTTTAAGGGGAATGAACGAAAAATTTTATCATAAAACTGTTGATGGCAGCGAGATTGAACAATATTTAATAGAGCAAACTGGTCTCGATTTGCAAAAAACATTCGACCAATATTTAACCACAACAAAAATTCCTCAGCTTGAGTATTACTTTAAAGGCAAGAAATTATTTTATCATTACACCAACTGCATTGATGGATTTAATATGCCAATAACTATTCCTGCTACAAACAAAAAACTTGTACCAACAATACAATGGCAACACAAAAGATTAAGAAAGAAAAATAAAGATTGGTTTACAACTAAAAATGTTGAACGCTTGTATTTGTTGAAAGTAAATGAAGTGCCAAAGCCCGAAAACAGTATGAAATAATTATTATTTTCACTTGCAAAATTGTTTCTTTGCTCTAAATATTTTAAATGCACTCACTTAGAAAACAAACATTATTATCAACCATATTTATGATAATGGGTTTTGCCTTTGGTGCATTGTCTATACTGCTTTACACAAAGTTTGGGGCATTGCAAAAAGATGAGGTTGGGCTGATGAAGGTGATGGCAGATTTTGCAATTATTACAACATCATTTGCTTCTTTAGGAGTGATACCTGTGTTGTATAAATTTTATCCTTACTATAACGACAATCTCCCCAAAAGAAATAATGAATTGCTCACCATCATTACAATTGTTTGCCTTATTGGCTTCATCATTTTTTGCGTTGTTGGATATTTTATTGAGCCTGTTGTAATTAAGAAATATCAAACAAATTCTCCCAAGGTTGTCTATTATTATCCCTACCTGTTTGTATTTGGTTTTGGTATGCTGATGTTTAATTTTTTTGAAATTTTATCTGCATTAGTACATCGTTCATACGTTGCAAATTTTTTGAAGGAAACGATGCTTAGGTTTATAACAGTTGCATTGCTTGTTTTGGTGCTAACAAAGGTTATCAACTCAGAGCAATACCTTAAGCTGTTTAGCTTTCAAATGATTTTTTTGTTTTTGATTTTATTATTCTATTTAAAAAAATTGGATGTAGTTCATTACCATTTTAAAATAACAAGGGTTACAAAAAAATTCTGGAAAAAAATGTTGTCAATGCAGTCCCTTGTTTTTTCAGGCTTTGTAATAATGAGCCTTGCACAAACTATGGATGCCTTTATTTTAAGTGCAAAACAAAAAGGTGAAGTTGTGGGTGATTTTGCATTGGCACAATATGGGGCAAACTTGGTGAGCATTCCCACGAAAGCCATTATTGGCGGCTCTATTGGCATTTTAACGCAAGCATGGAAAGACAAAAATTATGGCGAAATCAAACGACTTTATTCAAGATCTTGCATCAACCTTTCTTTAATGGCGTTGTTCCTTTTTGGAAATATCTGGCTCAATGCAATTCCTGTTATTGATACTTTGGGCATTGATCCTAAATGGAAAATGGGTATGACAACAATGTTTTTGCTTTGTGTAGCTCGTTGCATAGAAGCATCTACTGGCATTAACAACATTATCATTGGCACTTCTACTTTCTGGAGGTTTGAGTTTGTTACAGGTATTATTTTATTGGCATTACGATTGCCAACAGCATTTTATTTTATTAGTAAATTTGGACTAATAGGAAGTGCTTATTCTGATATTTTATCAATAATTGTTTACAACTACATCAGGTACGAATACCTGCGTAGAAAATTTAAAATGCAGCCATTTACTTACAAAAATTTAGTAGCAATTGTATTAGCAGTTGCAAGTTATTTAATTGCTTTTTATGGGTCTAAGAATATAGTTGGATTTGCTGGAATTATTGCACGCACTTCCATATTTTCAGTAGTAATGATTGCAGGAATTTTTATGTTTAATTTAACGCCAGATGCCAAACAATTATGGGATAGATGGGCTAAAAAAAATGTTAATTAATAATGAACTCTTTTGGAACAATATTTAAACTTTCCATTTTCGGCGAATCACATAATGAATGTGTTGGTGTTGTGATTGATGGTGTGCCAGCAGGACTGTCATTAACTGCAGAAGATTTTTTATTTGATATTGAAAGAAGAAAAGGAGGCTTGCAAAAAGCAACAACACCAAGGATTGAGGAGGATTTGCCCATTTTTAAATCAGGTATTTTTAATGATAAAACCACTGGCTCACCTCTGACAATTTTATTTGAAAATAATAATACACGCAGCACTGACTACGAAAAGCAAAGAGATATTCCACGACCAGGACACGCAGATTTTGTAGCCCATAAAAAGTTTGGTGGCTTTGAAGATTACAGAGGTGGTGGGCATTTCAGTGGACGATTAACGTTGTGTTTGGTAGCAGCTGGTGTTATTGCAAAAAAAATATTGGAGCATATTAAAATTGAAGCAAGCATAGTTGAGGTTGGTGGGGAAAATGATATTGAAAAAGGAATTCAAAAAGCCATAGATGCTAAAGACTCTGTTGGTGGAATTATTGAATGTAAAACAAATGGTTTGCCCATTGGATTAGGCGAACCTTTTTTTAATAGTGTTGAAAGTTTAATCAGCCACATTGTGTTTGCAATTCCTGCAATAAAAGGAATAGAATTTGGAAACGGATTTGCTGCCACAAAACTATTTGGCTCTCAAAATAACGATGCTATAATTAATGAAAATGGAGTAACAAAAACCAACAATGCAGGTGGTGGTGTTGGTGGTTTAACCAATGCTAATGAATTAATTTTCAGGGTAGCAGTTAAGCCTACTTCATCCACACCTAAGCAACAAGAATCTTATAATACTGCAACAAAAAAAATAGAAGACTTTGCTGTAAAAGGAAGACACGATTTGTGTATTGCTTTGCGAGTGCCAGTAGTTATAGAAGCAGCAACAGCAATAGTTTTGGCAGACTTAATGATGCTGGAGCAAAAGGTTAAAAGAGTTTTTGAAGGATGATTTTATTGTTATCTCTTAACTAAAAAATGTTTTATGGTTAGAGATAAATTATTGTGCAGCTACATTGGATCTACATCTACCACAATGCTCACACTCTTGTAATCAGCGTGGTTTTGTATAATAGCTGATTGCTGTTTGATTTGCATTTTGCAGTTTTCTATTAGTTTATTATTCTTGGGTAATTTGAGCTGTAACTCCCACAGATATTGATTTCTAACCCTATCAACAGGTGGTTGTGCAGGTCCATTAATACAATCTTTAAAATTTACCTGCAAGCCTTTTACCATAATATTAGCTGCTTCTTCTGCAATATGTTTTTCCTTGTGTTTAAACGTTAAATTAATGATACGATAAAAGGGTGGATAATGATATGCCTTGCGACTTTCAAGTTCATAATTAAATAGTTTTTGATAATCGTGTTGTTGCACAAAATGTAATACAGGATGGTGCATATTACTCACTTGAATCAACACTTTTCCAACGCCATCTTTTCTGCCAGCACGCCCACTCACTTGTTCCATCAATTGAAAAGCACGTTCATTTACCCTGAAATCTGTGAAGTTTAAAATCCCATCAGCATCAACAATGCCAACAAGATTTACATTTTCAAAATCCAATCCTTTAACCACCATTTGTGTACCAACCAAAACATCCAAACGATGTTGTTCAAATAGTTTTATTAATGTATCGTGGTCGTTTTTTCCTTTTACAGTATCCCAATCCATTCTTGCAATTCTGGCATTTGGCAATGCTTCAGCAACCAACTCTTCTAACTTTTCTGTACCGAAATTTTTAAACACAAAATCGTGAGAGCCACAAGCAGCACAGGTTTGAATAACAGGATAGCTTGTGCCACAGTAATGGCAACTCAATTTATTTTTAGCTTTATGAAACGTAAGTGTTACATCGCAATGATTGCATTGAGGAATCCAGCCACAGGTTTTGCAAAGTATATAAGGCGAATAACCACGCCTGTTTTGAAAAATAATGGCTTGCTTTTTATCGACAATAGTTTGCTGTAAAGCCTCCAATAATTTTGGTGATAATGGAATTTTTCCTTTCTCTTTTGTAACTACTTTTTTTAAATCGATTAGTTCAATTGTTGGTAACGAAACATTGCCAAATCTTTCTGTTAAACTAACTAATCCATATTTATTTTGAATGCAGTTAAAATAGGTTTCAATGCTTGGTGTAGCACTGCCCAATAACACTTTTGCATTAAACAATGATGCATAAAAAATGGCTGTGTCTCTTGCATTGTAGCGTGGTGCAGGGTCTTGTTGCTTGTAGCTTGAATCGTGTTCTTCATCAACAATAATTAACTGCAAATTTTTAAATGGAAGAAATAAAGCACTCCTTGCACCCAGCACTATTTTCACTTCACCAGTTTTTACTTTGTTCCAAATTTCTACTCTTTCATTAGGGTTAAACTTGCTATGATAAATAGTAATATTGCCACCAAAATGTTTTTGTATTCTACGAATAATTTGTGTGGTTAAAGCAATTTCTGGCAATAGGTACAATGCTTGATTCCCCTGCTGTATAAGAGTTTCAAGCAGTTTAATATAAATTAAAGTTTTACCACTTGCAGTAACACCGTGTAACAAGCAAGTATTTTTTTCGGTAAAAGAATGTATGATTTGATTGTATGCAATTTGCTGTGCAGTTGATAATTCAAAATCTATTGAAACGTCGTTTGGCAATTGTTTAATCCTATCAACGCTTCGTTTTTCTGCAAGCAAAATTCCTTTATCTATCAGGCCCTTTAACTGTGCTGCTGTTGCGTTTGATTTCTTTAAAAGCTGTGGCTGGCTTACTTCTCCCTCGGTTTTTATCAAGTGTAAATAAGACAAAAGTAATTCCATTTGTTTGGGTGCTTTGCCAAAATTGTTTAGCAAATCACTTAGGGCAGTATCATTATTATAAGTTGGATTTAATATAATATAGGTCTCAGTTTTTACTTTATATTTTTCCCTTAATTCTTCCCACACGTAGCAAACTTTTTTGTCAATCAATTTTTTTATAACAGGATATACATTCGATGAATCAAGTAGTTGCTGCACCTCACTCATCTTTAATTCCTTTTTAATTTCCAAGGCTTGTGCAACAATATATTCGTTATCTGTAAATAAACTTCCATCGTTTAAATCAACCTCAGTTTCATCGTTCCAAATAACAATTGTTTCACTGTTAAGTTTAAGGTTTGCTGGCACAGCAGCCTGCATTACATCACCTTCGCTGCACATATAATAGCTGGCAACCCATTCCCACAATTGCAATTGCTTTTGATGTACCAAAGGTTCATCATCCAGTAAATTTAAAATCTCTTTTGGCTCATATTTTTCAGGTTTAACAGTAGATAAGCTTTTAATAATGCCTGCATATTTTTTATTACGCAATTGCACCTCAACACGTTGCCCTGCTTGTGCTGTAGAAGCCCAGTGTTTCGGGATACTCCAGGTATAATTAATGGGTAAGTTTAATGGAATAATCACCTGTGCATACAGTGTTGCTGTTGATGGAAAAAGTGATTGATTTTCTTTTTCGCCTATGGCAAATTGTTTTAAATAATATGAAGATTGAAAGCACATTGAAGCGAATATAAACGATGAAACAATAAATCCTGCTTTCAAGCTTTTAAACCACAAACAACAAACTCTTTTATATTTGCCCACTATGGCAAAAGCCCAATCAGAAACACCGTTAATGCAGCAACACAAGGCTATTAAACAAAAATATCCTGACGCTATTTTATTGTTTCGAGTAGGCGATTTTTATGAAACCTTTGGGCAAGATGCCATTAATGCAAGTGCTGCTTTGGGCATTACTTTAACCAAAAGAAATAATGGTATTGACAACAGCAACGAGCTTGCAGGCTTTCCACATCACGCATTAGATACTTATTTGCACAAGCTTGTAAAAGCTGGTTATCGTGTGGCTATTTGCGACCAACTGGAAAATCCTAAGGAAGCTAAAGGTATTGTAAAACGTGGGGTTACAGAGTTGGTTACACCTGGTGTTGCAACTAATGATAAACTGCTTGAACATAGCAGCAACAATTTTTTAGCAGCCATTCATTTTACTGAAAATGGTTTGGGCATTGCGTTTTTCGACATCAGTACTGGTGAGTTTTTTGCAGCACAAGGCAATGAAGAATATATTGATAAGCTATTGCAAAGCTTGAAGCCAGCAGAGGTTATTTTTCAACGTAACTATTTAAAACACTTCAAGGAAATATTTGGCGTTAAGTTTTATACCTACACTTTAGATAGCTGGATTTTTGAGGAAGCATTTGCAACAGAAAGTTTATTGAAACATTTTCAAACCCACAGCCTTAAAGGGTTTGGTATAGAGAATATGAATTTGTCCATTGTTGCTGCTGGTGCTATTTTATATTATTTAAAGGAAACAGAACATCCCAACCTGCAACATATCACTACTATTCAAAGAATAGAAAGAGATGATTTTTTGTGGATGGATAGGTTTACGATTAGGAATTTAGAATTAGGAATTGGCGGTGGTAATGAAGGAAAAACCCTTTTGAGTATTTTAGACAATACCAATTGCCCAATGGGTGCAAGGTTGCTGAAACGCTGGCTGGTAATGCCTTTAAAGGATATTGACAAGATAAATGAAAGACTTGATGCAGTTGAATATTTTATAAAGAATATTGACGAAAGGCATAAACTGATTGGTGCAATAAAAGCTGTTGGCGATGTGGAAAGGTTGGTAAGCAAACTTCCTGCAAAAAGAATTAACCCACGAGAAGTGATGCAGTTGGCAAAGGGATTGCAACAAGTTGAGGTGATTAAATCAATTTGCTCAACAGTTTCAAACCCCTATTTGCAAAGGCTTTCAGATGGATTGAATACCTGCCATTTTATTTTACAAAAAATACAAAATGAAATAAATGAAAACCCACCAATTGCAGTAAATAAAGGTGGGGCAATAAAAACAGGTGTTGATGCTGCATTGGATGACCTTAGAAATATTGCCACAAACGGTAAGGAATATTTATTGAACATTCAGCAAAGAGAAACAGAAGCTACAGGCATTTCATCTTTAAAAATTAGTTTTAATAATGTGTTTGGTTATTATTTAGAAGTAACTAACCTACATAAAAATAAAGTTCCCGAAACCTGGATTCGCAAGCAAACACTTGCCAATGCTGAACGATATATTACACAAGAATTAAAGGAATATGAAGATAAAATTCTTGGAGCAGAAGATAAAATACAAGCAATAGAGCTTGGCTTATATGACAAGCTACTATTGGCTTTGCAAGATTATATAGCACCATTGCAGGTAAATGGAAACATTATTGCAACGCTTGATTGTTTGCTTTGCTTTGCAGAAAATGCCTTGAAGTATAATTACAAAAAACCTCAACTGCACAAAGGTTTGGAGTTGGAATTAACAGCCAGTCGCCACCCAGTTATTGAAAGGAATTTACCTGCTGGAGAAACCTATATCGACAATGATATTTCCCTCGACCCTTCATCTCAACAAATTATAATTCTCACTGGACCTAATATGAGTGGCAAGAGTGCCATACTTCGCCAGACTGCACTCATTACTTTAATGGCACATATTGGAAGTTTTGTTTCTGCAAGTGCAGCACATATCCCATTAACAGATAAAATTTTTACACGTGTGGGTGCAAGCGATAATTTAAGTGGTGGCGAAAGCACGTTTATGGTTGAGATGAATGAAACTGCATCTATCATTAACAACATCAGTGAACGCAGTTTGATATTGCTTGATGAAATTGGACGTGGTACTTCTACTTATGATGGCATTAGCATTGCGTGGAGTATTGTTGAATATCTGCACTCATCTATCAACAAACCCAAAACACTTTTTGCTACGCATTATCACGAGTTAAATGAACTTGAGGAAAATTTGCAAGGCGTAAAAAACTACCACGTAACCAATAAGGAAGTTGGTAATAAAATTATTTTTTTAAGAAAGCTTGCAGCAGGTGGCAGCACACATAGCTTTGGTATTCACGTTGCAAAAATGGCTGGAATGCCAGTAGAATTAATAGATAGAGCGAATGAGATTTTATCGTTACTTGAAGAAAAAAGAGAGGGAATATCGAATGACGAACAAGGAACAAGGAATAAGGAAGTTGATAAAACAAGTAACGAAACAACGAGAAACAAGAAACGAGAAACGCCTAACATAGAAAATTTAAACGAAAAGGTAAAAGGATTAAACAACCCCAAACTTCAACTTTCCATTTTTGACGCACACTCACAAACCTTTGATGATATTCGTAAAATGCTTGCCAGTATTGACATTAACAGGCTTACACCTGTAGAAGCATTAATGAAACTAAATGAGATTAAAGGGATGATTAAATAACCTGGTGGTTTTACTATAATCAAGCATATGGTAATTTTGAATTTAATATCTTAAACTATCCGTTTATAAACACAATCATAAAATAATTGCTGAGATAATCTTTATGATAGTACAATTGGAATTTATTTGAATCTTGTAAGCAATGTCATTTTGTAACGTTTATAGTTTTACAAACACAATGTATGAAACGTAGCATCATATTTTTAACCATACTGGCAATTGCATTCACGGTTGTTGCAAGCATTCGTTGTACAACCATAAAAGCTAATAACAGCAATGCTTTCAAAAAAAAAACAGGTAGTGGCATTGAGGAAAATACCATAGAAACAAAAAAACTGGTAGAGCTTTTTACATCAGAAGGTTGCAGTAGTTGCCCCCCTGCAGAAAAGATTGTTGCAGCAGCCAGTAAACAGTTTGCCAGCGATGCCATTATTCTTTGCTACCACGTTGACTATTGGAATTATTTGGGCTGGAAAGATGAATTCAGTAAAAAAATTTTTACCAACAGGCAAAAGCAATATGCCAATCAATTTAATTTGGAGTCAATATATACCCCACAGTTAGTGGTTAATGGTAGCGAGCAATTTGTTGGTTCAAACAAAAGCAAACTAATAGCTGCGTTGAGTAAACCCAACAACAATAATGGGTACGAAATAAAAGTAGCAACGGAAAGTATAGCAGACAAAACCATCACTTTAAATTATGTCTGTAATAATTTGCTGCC
>JANYEP010000108.1 GCA_025363075.1 Chitinophagaceae bacterium
AACTATAGTATTTGTCCAAGTGCATTACCATACAGTTGGAATGGCTTAACATTCACAGGAGCAGGAACACAAACTGCACATTTAACAAATAGCGTAGGTTGTGATAGTGCTGCAACATTGAACTTAACAATTAAGGCAATATCAACATCAACAACAGATGTAAGCATTTGCCCAACTTCATTACCATATACTTGGAATGGCTTAACATTTACAACAGGAGGAAGTCAAACTGCACATTTAACAAATAGCGTAGGTTGTGATAGTGCTGCTACATTGAACTTAACAATCAAAGCAACATCAACATCAACAACCAACACAAGTATTTGCCCAAGTGATTTACCATACAGTTGGAATGGTTTAACGTTTACAATAGGTGGAACACAAACTGCACATTTAACAAATAGCGTAGGATGTGATAGTGCTGCGACATTACATTTAACCATAAAAGCAAATACTACATCAACTACTAATACAAGTATTTGCCCAAGTGATTTGCCATATAGTTGGAATGGTTTAACCTTTACTAGTGCAGGTTCACAAACATATCACACAACAAATAGTGTAGGATGCGATAGTGCTGCTACACTAAATTTAACAGTAAAAGCAAATACTACATCAACAACCAACACAAGTATTTGCCCAAGTGATTTACCATACAGTTGGAATGGTTTAACGTTTACAACTGGTGGAACACAAACGGCACATTTAACCAATAGCGTAGGATGTGATAGTGCTGCAACATTGAACTTAACAATTAAAGCAACAAGCACATCAACAACAGATATAAGCATTTGTCCAAGTGCATTACCATATAGTTGGAATGGATTAACGTTCACAACTGGTGGCACACAAACTGCACACCTAACAAACAGTGTGGGATGTGATAGTGCTGCTACCTTGAATTTAACAATTAAAGCAACATCAACATCGACAACAGATGTAAGCATTTGTCCAACAGCATTACCTTATACCTGGAATGGCTTAACGTTTACAACAGGAGGAACACAAACAGCACATTTAACAAATAGTGTAGGATGTGATAGTGCTGCTACCTTGAACTTAACAATTAAAGCAACATCAATATCAACAACAGATGTAAGCATTTGCCCAAGTGATTTACCATACAGTTGGAATGGCTTAACATTCACAACTGGAGGTACACAAACTGCACACTTAACAAATAGTGTTGGTTGCGATAGTGCTGCTACATTGAACTTAACAATCAAACCAACATCAACGTCAACAACAAGTACAACAATTTGTGCAAACCAATTACCATATAGTTGGAATGGCTTAACGTTTACAACAGGAGGAAGCCAAACAGCACATTTAACAAATAGTGTAGGTTGCGATAGTGCTGCTACATTAAACTTAACTGTAAATGCAAATCCGATTGTTCCTGCAATAAATGGTAATAATTCTGTTTGCGTTAATGCAACAACACCTCTTTCAAACACAGCATCAGCAGGCGTTTGGAGTAGTAGCAATGCAACTGCAAATGTTGATGCATTGGGTTTTGTAACAGGTATATCTGCTGGAACAGATACTATTTCTTATACAGTAACTAACTTAAATGGTTGTTCAACAACAGTAACAAAAATTGTTACTGTAAATGCATTACCAACAGTAGCGACAACTACAGGAAATAATGCTGTTTGTGTTGGTTCAACAACAACTTTATCAAACTCAACGCCAAATGGTGTTTGGAGTAGCTTAACTACATTTACTGCAACAGTTACAAGTGGTGGTGTTGTAGCTGGTGTTTCTGCTGGAGGAACAACAATTAAATACACAGTAACTGATATTAATGGTTGTGTTAACTCGGCATTCCATATTATTACTGTAAACTCTTTACCAGTTGTAAATACAATTACTGGTACAAATACTGTTTGTGTGGGAGCAACAACAACTTTGTCAAGCACAACATTAAATGGAGTTTGGAGTAGTAGCAATACATCTGTTGCAACAATTAATAGTTCTACTGGCGTTGTAACAGGAGTTGCTTCTGGAATTTCAGTTATCAATTATACAGTAACTAATCCTGTTACAGGATGTAGCAATCTTGCTTCAACTTCGGTAACAGTAAATGCTTTACCAGTTATTGGTAGCATTAATGGTGTGTCTGCAATCTGTGTTGGTTCTTCAAGTGCTTTATCAAACACAACAAGTGGTGGCGTTTGGAGTAGCAGCAATACTGCTGCTGCAACTATTGATAACAACGGATTGTTAACAAGTGTTGCTGCTGGAAGCACTACGATAACTTATGTTTATACAAATGGAAATGCTTGTTCAGATTCTGTAACAAAATCAATTACTGTAAACGCATTACCAACAGTTACAACAGTTTTAAGTATAGATTCTATTTGTGCTGGTTCAACAACTGTGGTAATAAACTCAACACCAAATGGTGTGTGGAGTAGTAGCAATGCTGCTGCTGCAACTATTGTAAGCACTGGTGTTGTAACAGGTGTTGCTGCTGGAACTACAACAATAAATTATACTGTTACTGATGCTGTAACTGGTTGCACAAATGTTGCATCTAAAACACTTACAGTTACTACACCTGCAGTTGCACCTATTACTGGTGTAAATGCTTTGTGTCCTGCGTCAACATCAATATTATCAACTACCACAACTGGTGGCGTATGGAGTACAAGTGATGCAAACATTGCAACTGTTGATCCTGTAACTGGTTTGGTTACAGCTATTGCAAATGGTACTGCTGGTATTACTTACACAATACCTGTTGGTAATGCTTGTGGCAATTTTGCTTCAACATTAGTTACTGTAAATACTGTATTGTCTGTAGCACCAATTACTGGTGATACAACAATTTGCAATGGTTTAACATCTCAGCTTGCTAATGTAACAACAGGTGGAACCTGGAGTAGCAGTAACCTTTTAGTTGCTACTGTTGATGTGAATACTGGTTTAGTTACAAGCCTTAGCAATGGTGTATCAACAATAACATATAGTGTTACAAGTGGTGCAGGTTGCAGCAATGCTGTTACAACAACATTTACTATAAATGCTGTGCCATCAACTCCAGACTTCACATTGGTTGATTCTGCTTGTATTGGTTCAACATTAAGTTTAGTACCAACAATAAGTGGTGGTGTTTGGAGTAGTTCAAATACTTCAGTAGCATCTGTTGATGCTTCAGGAAATTTATCTGGAGTAAGTGCAGGAGTTGCTAATATTACTTACACACTTACAAATTCTTCAAGCTGCTCAAGTTTTGTAACAAAACCTATAACAATAAACGCTCTTCCAACAGTTGCAACAATTGCAGGAAGTAGTACAGTTTGTTTAGGTTCTACAATTACTTTAACAAATGATTCTCTTGGTGGAATGTGGAGCAGTACAAACACATCAGTAGCTACTATTGATGCAACAACAGGAGTTGTAACTCCAGTTGCCGCTGGCTCTGCAACAATAGATTATATGATTGTAAATGCAAATGGTTGCTTAACTACAGTTTCAAAAACAATAACTGTATTTGGATTGCCAACTGTATCAGCAATTGCAGGTAGCAATGCTGTATGCGTTGGTTCAACTATCACATTATCTGATGCAACGAATGGTGGTGTTTGGAGTAGCTTAACACCTTTTGTAGCATCTATCAATAATGCTGGTGTAGTTACTGGAAATGTTGCTGGAGGAACGACTATTAAATACACAGTAACCGATGCTGTAACTACTTGCTCAAATAGTGCTTCGCAAATTATTACTGTAAATACTACACCAAATGTTCCTGCAATTACTGGAGCAAACAGCGTTTGTTTAAATAATACTACAACCCTTGCTAACACTACACTTGGTGGTGTTTGGAGTAGCGATAACACAAGTGTTGCAACAGTAAGTGGAGGTGTTGTAACAGGCGTTGCAGCAGGCAATGCTACAATTACTTATTCTGTAACAAATGGTAGTGGTTGCAACAGTTCTGTAACATCCAATATTACTGTTAATGTAGCTACATCATCATCAACAACACAAACAAGTTGTGATAGCTATTTGTGGAATGGTAATACTTACACAACAAGTGGTACTTATACCTTCAACACTACAAATGCTGCTGGTTGCGATAGTACTGCTACATTGATATTAACCATAAACAACAGCACACATAATGTAAGTACGCAAACAGCTTGTGATAGTTATTTATGGAATGGTAATACCTACACAACAAGTGGTACATACACTCACAGCTACAACAATAGCAATGGTTGTGCAAGTGTTGATACATTGTATTTAACCATAAACAATGGCACACACAATGCAACTACACAAGTAAATTGTGATAGCTATACTTGGAATGGAAATACTTACACAACAAGTGGTACTTACACTCACAGCTACAACAATAGCAATGGTTGTGCAAGTGTTGATACATTGTATTTAACCATTAATCACAGCACATCATCGCATACTGCACAAGCTGCTTGCGATAGTTATATATGGAATGGTACTACTTACACCACAAGTGGACAATACTATTTCAACTCAACAAATGGTAGTGGTTGCACCAATAGTGATACTTTAGATTTAACCATCAATATTACACCTGCAACACCTGTAATTACAACGGCTCCTACTGGTGTAACAACAGGACAAACTGGTGTTGTTTATGCTTGTTCTACTGTTGCAAATGCCACAAGTTATACTTGGAGTTATAGTGGTGCTGGTGCTACAATTAATGGTAATGGTGCAGCTTCTGTAACAATTGACTTTAGTGCAAGTGCTACAAATGGCGATGTATCTGTTGTTGCTGTGGGTGCAGGAGGTTGCACATCAAGCCCAGCAACGGTTTCTATAACTGTACCAGTTGTATTGAGCAGCTTTACTGCCGAAAAAGTAAACAATACCGTTGCTGTTAAATGGACATCTGCAAGCGAAATAAACAGCAAGTTGTTTGAAGTGCAAAGAAGCATTGATGGCAACGACTATGCAGCTATTGGAACTGTTGCTGCCAAAGGCTTTGCAGGTAACTATAGCTTTGTAGATACTAAACCATTTGCTGGCGTTAATTACTATCGTTTAAAACAAATAGACAATGATGGTAAGTTTACTTATTCTGCAATAAGAGTAGTGAACTTTAAAGGAGCATCTTTAAACGTTATCATTTATCCAAATCCTGTTACCGACATTTTAAATGTAAGAGTAAGCAATGGTGAGGCTAAGCAAATACGCATTGTAAACACATTGGGTAAAGTGGTTTACACTACTTCAACTATTGGTTTAAATGGTGTAACACAAATACCGGTTAGCAACCTATCAGTAGGAACTTACTTTGTAGAGATTACATCAAACGAAACAAAAGTTGTAGAGAAGTTTGTGAAGAAATAGTAAGCAATCTAATATCAATTAGTATTGAAAATAACAATAAAAAGCCTCAACATTTACCCAAATGTTGAGGCTTTTTTATTCCCCTCCTGTGGAGGGGTTAGGGGTGGTTTTATTCTGCAATCACCCTATATCCTGTTTCTAAAGCACCACTGTTTTTAATACAAAAATGTGTAAAGCCAGTAGTCCCATTATAACCCAGTTGTGTAGCAGTAACCACCTTGTAATCTGTGGCATTGTTAATTACTGTAACACTTGCTGTGCCTGGGTTTCCTGCATCGGCATTGCTAAAGTAAACCAGTAAATCGTTGCCATCATAAGCCTTTATTTTAAACTGCATATCTGGTGTTACAGCATCAAAAGCACGGCTAATGGTTGCTTCAGGCAACACGCTGCCATTGCGTTGTTGTTGTGTGCCAGCAGTATCGTAAATAACATATTCTTCGGCTTTCAGTTTGTTTCTATCAACATAGTAAACCTGTGCTGTATCGCACATTGCCTTCATTTCATCAAAAAAAGCATTGGCAATAACGTGCCTGTTTTGCGTGGTAATTAATTGATTGGCTTGTGCAGTTTCTACATCTTTAATTTTAGTATCCAAGCTGGTTTTTAAAGTAGTAATTGCAGCAAGCATAGCAGCAGTTAAACCCTTGGGTGCCATTTGGGCTAAATAAACATTGCCACGAGAAACTATGGTAACGCTTAAAAAACTTAAATCGGCAGCATTCATTCGGCTTAAATCGCTTGCCATAAAAGTTTTGTAATCGGCACTGCCATCGCCAAAAGTGTTTTTGGCAATACCCACCACTTCTCTAATAGCAATTTGCATACTGGTTGCCACAGCATCTCGGCTATTAATGGCTACGGTTATTAGTGCCACCATAGTTTCATCTTGTGGCACAGCCATAAACGTGTTTCGCAGCCCTGCAAAAGCTGTAATGCGTGCAACCGTAATGCCCCTTGCTGCAAGGTCGGCTTGGTCTCTTGTTAAAAGCACTTCTTTTTCGAAGCTTAGGTTTAGCACTTCGTTGTAGCTCATTGTGAAGTGCAATCCATTTTCATTTTGTGACATAAAAAATAATTTAATTGTGAAATAATATAGAAGCATTTTACTTCTATATACACAGATGCAGAAATTGATTAAAACGTTGCATATCAAATGTTAATTTTTTCATAAAAAAAATATTGAGCTACTTCGGAAATTGCTTTTGCAATGCCCTTCGACAAGCTCAGGGTGACAATCGTAGCGTTAAATAACAATAGATAATGTCACGCTGAGCTTATCGAAGCGTTAATTTGCGAAGAGGTCTATTGAGCTACTTAATTGATATGCTAAAATGCGTTAAAGAATCATTTAGATACTTCATTGAATAATTGGGGTGTGCAGCAGTATTATTAGATAACCCATTTGAACTATTGGGGAACGAGTTTGAACTACTCTTTTGCGTATTTGAACTATTCTGATGCGTGTTTGAAGCGTTCTTATGGACAATTGGGCAAGAAATTTTGGTATTCTGATGCTTAAAACTGGCAAAAGAAGACAAATTGTCGGTAGCCTGATAATTAAAATATGTACCCATAAAAGTATAAACTATTGCTGTAATAATTTTTTTGGAGCATTAAGTCTTTACACCATATTTTTGAAATTCTGACGAAGTAATTACTCACTATTTATTTTGCTTGTAATACCTCTTTTGCATATAATAACTATTAATACATAAATATGAAACAAACAATTACAAAACTTGCAATCCTTTGCCTACTTGCATTTGGGGCAGCAACAAACAATGCCAATGCACAATGCTTTAAAAAAATTAGTGCAGGTAGTAAGCATACCATAGCCATTAAAACCGATGGCACCCTTTGGGCTTGGGGATATAATAATGATGGAGAACTAGGTGATGGAACAACGGTAGATAAAAGCAGCCCTGTGCAAATAGGGTTAGCTACTAATTGGGTAAGTGTAAGTGTAGGAGCTTATCATACCATAGCCATTAAAACCGATGGCACACTTTGGGCTTGGGGATATAATGTTCAAGGACAATTAGGTGATGGAACAACTACACAAAGAAACAGCCCTGTGAAAATAGGCACAGCTACTAATTGGGCAAGTGCAAGTGCAGGAGATGTTCATAGTACAGCTATTAAAAGCGATGGCACCCTCTGGGCTTGGGGATATAATGGGGATGGAGAATTAGGTGATGGAACAGGGGTAGATAAAACCAGCCCTGTGCAAATAGGTGTAGCTACCAACTGGGCAAGTGTAAATGCAGGAAGTCATCAAACTTTAGCTATAAAAAGTGATGGTATCCTTTGGGCTTGGGGATATAATTTTTATGGACAATTAGGCGATGGAACAACGGTAGATAAAAGCAGCCCCGTGCAAATAGGTGTAGCTACTAATTGGGCAAGTGTAAGTGCAGGAGATAATCATACTATAGCTATTAAAACCGATGGCAGCCTTTGGGCTTGGGGATGGAATGGTTTTGGACAATTAGGTGATGGAACAGGGGTAGATAAAACCAGCCCTGTGCAAATAGGCAGTGCTACCAATTGGGCAAGTGTAAGTGCAGGAAGTTTGCATAACATAGCCATTAAAACCGATGGCACCCTTTGGGCTTGGGGATATAATGG
>JANYEP010000143.1 GCA_025363075.1 Chitinophagaceae bacterium
CTTGCAAACTTTGATACAGTATGCTAATATTTGTACATAAGTTGGCTTTATAAAATGTTTCTTTATACTTATCCGCAAGTGCCAAGCCTGAAAACAAACGTTCTGAGCCATTTTTGTAATCACTACTATATACATAGCACAATCCAGATTTATTTAAACAATTAATATAGTTATGATAAGCATTTAATCGTTTGTAAATATTACCTGCACTATCCCAAATAGTAGCTGCTTTGGCGTATTCAGCTTTTTCGTAAAACAAATAACCTTCTTGAATAAGCACTCCAGCATAAAATTTATTATCGCTTTTATGAACCAAATTTTTTGCACGATAAATAATATCTTTCACATCATTATAAGTGGGTTTTGGCGAATTGTAAACTGAATCAAGTAGCTTATTTAGTATAATAGTGTCTTTGGGATTATCCTTATAAGTACTTTGACTAGTAACTTTTGAGCAAGTGAAATAAGCAAATAAAAATAGAAGTAAATACTTCATAGCAAACTAGTTTGAATAACAATATTAATGAAATTATACTACATACTCATTTTTCAAAACAAAGCATAAACAAAAACCCCTGCAACAATGTGCAAGGGCTTTTATATAAATCGTACTTCGAACATAGCCTTATTCCACCACTAATTTTTTAGTTGTTTTTCCTTGTTCGGTAATGGTTGAAACTAAGTAAAATCCTTTAGCTAAATTAGAAACATCAATTGTATTTGTTCCCATACTTAATGCTTGGGTTTTAACTTGTTTGCCGTACAAATCAATAACTACAATAGTTCCAGCCCCTATCAGAGTTTTAACGTTTAAGTTAATTGATGTTCTTGCAGGGTTTGGATAGATTGTAAAGTCGTTATTCAACATTCCTTGTTCGTTATTCGCTATTACGTTTGCTCCTCTATGTCCTGGGCAAATGGCTGTTGTTACACCTATAAAGTTTTGGCTGTTGGAACAACCTGCTGCTGATATGTAGATGTAAGATATGGTGGTTGAACCTACTGCAAGCATTTTTACTTTACCAGTACTTGCTCCTACTGTGGCTGTTGATATATTGCTTGAGTTAAAAACACCTCCTGATGGTGTGCCTACAATTGTGAAGGTGTCATTAACACAAAACTTGCCTCCTGGTCCTACTTGTGGGTTTACTGTGCCTGCTGCATAAGCTACCTTGGGTACTGCTGGTATGGCATTTACTGGTAAGTTGATGCTTGCATAATTAATGCAGCCATTAGCATTTTTCACTGTGTAGCGAATAATAGCTGTACCTTGGTATTTACCCAATACTACACCTGTTACTGAATCTATGCTGGCGGTACTGGCTGTTAAACAAGCCCATACACCTCCTGTTGTGGCATCTGTTAGCGTGGTAGTTGCTCCTTTGCATATTCCTAATGCTGGGGCACCTATAGATGCTGGGGCTGCTACAGGTGCTACTGTTACAACTGCTAAAGCAATTGCTTTGCAACCATTGCTGCCTGTTTTGGTGTAGGTCATTGTGGCTGTGCCTGTGCCTGTGCCTGTTACTGCTCCATTGGCTCCTCCTATGGTGCTTACTGTGGCTACTGAACTATTGTCTGTTGTCCAAACTCCTCCTCCTTGGGTGTTGCTATTGTAAAGGGTTAATGCTCCTCCAATGGTGCAAATGGTACCACCTGCTGAAGTGCCTATGGCTGGTGAAGCATTCGCCACAAACTTTGTCTTATTGCTAATCGCTGTTGACGTTGTTGCACAGGCACTGTTGCTTGTTAATACGCACCATACACTGTCTTTATCTGCTAAATTGGTTGTCTGGTAGGTATTGCTATTGGTACCAACATTATTGCCATTCAGTTTCCATTGATATATTGGTGCTGTACCTTGGTTGGTTACTGTTGCAGTAAAGGTTACTTGCGTTCCCGAACAAATAGTAGTTGTTGTAGATGATTTACTTACACTAATCGTTGGTGCAGATGCTGTGCTTACACTTAATACCAATGTTGCTGCACTATCACAACCTGTTGCATTGGTTAGACCCGTTTTAGTTTGTGTGCCTGCTCCATTAAAGGTTAAACCATTCCAAGTGTAGGGTAATTGGTTGCTGCAAACACTCAATGGTGTGCTGGAGTTTGATGGTTGCTTAATGGTTAATCTTAAAGTATCTGCACTGGCACAACCATTGGCATTGTTATAGTTTCTTACATACGTTCCACTTGTGGTATAAGTTTGGCTATTCCAAGTGTAGTTGTTACAAGCTGTTTGATTAGTAGATGTAAATGTGCTTGTGTTAATAGTTAAATTTAACGTTACCAAACTATCGCTGCCACCTGCATTGGTTAAATGTATGGTATCTGTATTATTATTGGCAGTGTAAACTTTATTGCCTTTTGCAGCCCACGTGTAGCTATCGCAAGCACTTGTTATAAATGTACCAGTAGTGGGTGTGCAAGCTGTAGGGCAAGCAATACCTGTAGGCACACTTTTATCAACCGTTGTTCCATCACCCAATGGTCCATACGTATTCTTTCCCCAGGCCCAAAGGGTGCCATCGTTTTTAATAGCTGTAGTATGATATCCTCCTGCACTTACACTTGCCCAGTTAGTAGCTACACCTATTTGCACTGGGCTGCTTTTATCTACCGTTGTTCCATCACCTAATTGACCAAACACATTATATCCCCAAGCCCAAAGGCTGCCATCGTTTTTAATAGCTATAGTATGATATAGTCCTGCACTTATACTTGCCCAATTAGTAGCTGCACCTATTTGCACAGGGCTGCTTTTATTTACCACTGTTCCATCACCTAATTGTCCAAACACATTATATCCCCAAGCCCAAAGGGTGCCATCGGTTTTAATAGCTATAGTATGAGCATACCCTGCACTTAAACTTGCCCAGTTAGTAGCTACACCTATTTGCACAGGGCTGCTTTTATTTGCCGTTGATGCATCACCTAATTGTCCAAAATTATTACGTCCCCAAGCCCAAAGGGTGCCATCGTTTTTAATAGCTGTAGTATAAAATTGTCCTGCACTTACACTTGCCCAGTTAGTAGCTACACCTATTTGCACAGGGCTTTTTCTTTGTGTAATTGTTCCATCACCTAATTGTCCATATACATTATATCCCCAAGCCCAAAGGCTACCATCACTTTTAATAGCTGTGGTATGAGTTTCCCCTGCACTTACACTTGCCCAGTTAGTAGCTACACCTATTTGCACAGGGCTGGTTTTATCTACCGTTGTTCCATCTCCTAATTGTCCATACCCATTAGATCCCCAAGCCCAAAGGGTGCCATCGGTTTTAATAGCTATAGTATGAGAATATCCTGCACTTACAGTTGCCCAGTTAGTAGCTGTGCCTATTTGCACAGGGCTGGTTTTATCTACCGTTGTTCCATCTCCTAATTCTCCTTCCCCATTATTTCCCCAAGCCCAAAGGGTGCCATCGGTTTTAATGGCTATGGTGTGATAACTTGCTGCACTAATTTGCTTAAAACAGCCCGTGTATGAGGTTATGGTTAGTTTTAGCGTATCTACACTTGCACAACCATTGGCATTATTGTAATTGTAGGTATAAGTACCGCTTGCAGTGTAGTTAGTATTTTTCCAGCTATAACTGCCATAAGCAGTTGTTGTGGTTGTATTGTGCGTACTTGTGTTAATAGTTAAGTTTAACGTTACCAAACTATCGCAGCCACCTGCATTGATTAAATGTATAGTATCTGTATTATTACTTGCTGTATAAACCTTATTGCCTTTTGCAGCCCACGTGTAGCTATCGCAAGCACTTGTTGTAAATGTACCAGTAGTTGGTGTGCAAGCTGTAGGACAGGCAATTGCCGTAGGCACACTTTTATCTACCGCTGTTCCATCACCCAATTCTCCATACCCATTATATCCCCAAGCCCAAAGGCTGCCATCGGTTTTAATGGCTGTAGTACGATAATACCCTGCACTTATACTTGCCCAGTTAGTAGCTGTGCCTATTTTCACAGGGCTGCTTTTATCTACCGTTGTTCCATCACCTAATTGTCCAAAAAAATTATATCCCCAAGCCCAAAGGCTGCCATCGGTTTTAATGGCTGTAGTATGATAATACCCTGCACTTACACTTGCCCAGTTAGTAGCTGCACCTATTTGCAAAGGGCTGTTTCTTTGTGTAGTTGTTCCATCACCTAATTGTCCATGATTATTATCTCCCCAAGCCCAAAGACTGCCATCGCTTTTAAAAGCTGTAGTATGACCAAACCCTGCACTTACACTTGCCCAGTTAGTAGCACTGCC
>JANYEP010000147.1 GCA_025363075.1 Chitinophagaceae bacterium
TGCTTGATAAGTTGGTTGCTTTAAAAGACCAATGGCAAAGCCTCGCTGTTGTAATGAGTAATAATGCAAAAGAAGTATGGCAGGTAGAATTGGATAACGATGACTACAAAAATTATCCAATAAAATTCTACGAAAAATACGATTTTGCTGCACCATTTGCATCGGGTTCTGCACAATATAATATAATGATTATTGTGCCTTGTAGTATGGGAACTTTAGGGAGAATTGCAAGTGGAGTTAGCGATGATTTGATTACTCGTGCAGCAGATGTTGTGTTAAAAGAAAGAAGAAAATTAATTCTTGTAGCAAGAGAAACTCCCTACAATCTTGTTCATATAAAAAATATGGAAATTATTACTTTGGCTGGAGGAATTATTTGCCCTGCAACGCCATCATTTTATAGCAAACCACAGAGCTTTGAACAATTGGCTGCTACTGTTATTGATAGAGTTTTACAGCTATCAAATATTGATTTGGAATCTTACAAATGGGGAGAATAGAATTAATTATTTCGCAACTTGGAATTTACCACTTTCAATCAAAAGACCCTGCTTATCCCTAAGTTGATAAACATACAAACCTCTGTAGTAATTATCTAATGAGATGTTGACTTTATTGCCATTTAGTTTTATTTCCTCAACTTTTTTACCAATGAAATTGTAAATAGTTAAAGTCAAATTTTTATCTGAAACATTACTTGTTTCAAAGCTAATATTAGTTGTTGCAGGATTTGGGTAGCACTGTATGAAACGAATTTTTTGATCGCCCAAGATGCCATCATTATTGCCAGCAAAACTCGATTGAGATGTGATAGCAATAAAAACTGTGAATAATAATATTTTATATAAAAACTTCATTTGTCAATATCCTTAACGGAGTAAAGCTAAATATTATTTTTGAATAATCAAAAATTAAATTATAGCGTAGTTAAAATTGCATTGATTGCTTCAAAATTTGGCATATCTCCAGCACTTTCTAAAACCTCTGCATATCGAACAATTCCATTTACATCTACAATAAATGCACCACGTTTACTTACGCCTTTCATCCAACCAATAAATGCATCATAAATGCAGTGATAAGCAGTTGAAACTTCTTTATTAAAATCGCTCAACAAATCAAAATTCAATCCTTGTTCTTCTTTGTATTTTGCCAATGTAAAAGGTGAATCTACAGAAATGCCAAGCACAGTTGCGTTAGCATTATTATACATTGCAATATTGTCTCTAACGCCACAAAGCTCTTTTGTGCAAACACCTGTAAATGCTTGAGGAAAAAATAATAACAAAACATTCTTACCCCTTAATTCACTCAATGAAAGTTTCTCTTTGTTAGAAGTATGTAATGTAAAGTCTGGGGCTTGTTGTCCAATAGAAATCATAATTTTAATCTTTTGTGCAAAATAATGTACATAAACATTAGCAATAAAAAATATCTCATACCAAAATTTGTCGTAAAGTTGCATATTATTAACCTCAAACAATTGTATATGAAAAAGAATTTAGTTGAATTTATCGGAACATTTTTTTTGGTTTCAGCAGCCTTATTAGGTGGTGGACCAGCAGCAGCAGCAACACTTGTAGTAATGGTGTATGCAGGTGCTCATATTTCGGGAGCCAATTATAATCCTGCGGTTTCTCTTGGTTTAGTTATTCGTGGTAAATTAGATGTGGCTGATATGATAGCCTATTGGGTTTGCCAATTCGTGGCTGCTATTTGTGCTGCTTTTTTAGTAACGCATCTTAAAGGCCCTGGCAGTGTTACCACTTTTCATTTAACACACGCTTTAGTAGCAGAAGTGCTTGGAACTTTTGCTTTGGTATTTGTGGTGTTAAATGTTGCTACTGCAAAAGCAAATGCTGGCAACAGTTATTTTGGTTTAGCAATTGGTGGCACAGTATTAGGAATGGCTTTGGCTTTTGGCAGTTTTTCAGGAGGTGCCTTTAACCCTGCAGTGGCATTGGGTGTTGCACTTTACAACAATGATTGGAATCATCTTTGGATTTATTTAGTTGGTTGTTTTGGTGGTGGAGTTTTGGCTGCCATAACTTTCAACTTTCTAAATGAAGAGTAACAAATTGTTTATTTAAGTTATTATTTAGTGCCAACAATTGTTGGCACTTTTTGTTCTAATTAAATTATACGCAATGAAAAAAATCTTATTCATTCTTTTTCTTATCCCTCTTT
>JANYEP010000176.1 GCA_025363075.1 Chitinophagaceae bacterium
TACAATTCCTACATTTACAAAGTGAAAAAATTAGTAGCCATATTCTTCCTTACCATTTACAGTCTTACAACTGTTGGTACTACTATACACGCTCATTATTGTATGGGCGAGTATATGGGGTCAAGCCTGTATCATTCCAACGACAATAAATGTGAAAAGTGTGGAATGACAAAAGCCAAGTCCAAAGGTTGCTGCCAAGACGAACACAAATACGTTTCACTCAAAAGAGAACACAACCAAACAAAAGCATCTGTTGAAATTCCGAATTTCTTTGCAGAAGCAACAGTTCCAGTTTTTATTGCTTACAATATTGTTGCACTTACATATCCTACCTCTGCTGCAAAAACAATTATACACCCACCACCTTTAATAAACAAACAAAGGCTGTATATTCTCAACTGCGTTTATTTAATTTGATTTAGTTTACTAATTTCTTACTATGCTTCACAAGCGTACCTATTTGCTATGCTTATTCTTTATTAAACAAATCAAATCATTCAACAATGAAAAAATTATTTATTGTGGCTATTGCCACAATCGCAATCATTACATCTTGCAAAAAAGATAACAACACAAGCACTAATATTACTTACAATGCTGCGTATATAGTTAATGGTGGCAGCAATTCAATTTCAGTAATAGACCTTTCAACAAATGCCGTTACTCAAACAATTAATTTAACAGGTGGCACATTCCCACACCACATTTCAATAAGTCCCGATAAATCTAAAATAGCTATTGCAATTCCTAATATGGATTTAAGCAATGGACACGATAGTGTTATGGCAGGAATGGCAGGGCTATTCATAGTAGTAGATGCAAAAACAGGCAGTACACTTAAAACAATAAACCTACCATTAATGAATCACAACGCCATCTTCTCACCAAACGGAACAGAAATTTGGGCTGCACAAATGGACAGTTTAGGCAAAGTATTAGTGTACGATGCAACAACCTACACATTAAAAAATACCATCAATGTAGGAATGATGCCTTTAGAGGTAACCTTTTCAAAAGATGCTACAATGGCTTTCGTTTGTAATATGGACGATGGAACAGTTACTGCTATTGATGCAAATAGTAAAGCAGTTATGGCTACCATCACTGTTGGCGATATGCCTATTGGTGCTTGGCAAGGTGCAAACAATAAAATGTATGTAGATAACGAAATGAGCCAAACAGTTTCGGTAATAGATGTGGCAACTATGACAAACGTTGCAACAATCAATTTAGGTTTCACACCAGGAATGGTTGCCTACAACAACAACGATGCAACAGTTTGGGTTACCGATGAAACAAATGGCAAAGTAGTTATTTATAAAAATACAGCAGGTACTTATTCAGTGCTTTCAAGCATTACCACAGCAGCAGGGGCTCACGGCATAGCATTTAATTCAGATTATACAACTGCTTATATCACCAATCAAAAAGCAGCTTCTGTTTCAGTAATCAATGTAGCTACAAAAACAAAAACCACCGATATTGCTGTTGGTTCAAAGCCCAATGGTTTAGTGCTTAAACAATAATTCTGTAATGTTCAATGTTAGTAAAATGAAAACTACCAACTATGCTATAAAACGAGTTTGTATGAGAACTAAGCAAACCTTACAGCAAAAACAACAAGCAAACGAAACACTCAAATTCAATCCGTATCGTTCGGCATCATTATTTATTAAATCATTATTCCCAAAAAAGAAATATCAACGCAATCTATATGCAGAATTTCTTGAAGAGAATAATTAAACACAATTTTAAAATGAAAAAAATAATAACAATACTAATGGCAGTTTCTTTCGTTGCCATTAGTTGCACAGCACAGGTTAAAAATCCTAAAACCGAAACAGTACAGGTTTGGGGAAATTGCGATATGTGTAAAGCCACAATAGAAAAAGCAGCAAACAAAAAAGGCATTGCAAAAGCCGTTTGGAATGCCGACACAAAACAGGCAGCTATTACCTACAACACAAAAACAACATCACTCAACGAAGTATTAAAACGTATTGCTTTAGCAGGTTACGACAACGCAGTTTTTGCAGCACCCGATGCAGCATACAACAATTTAGCAGGATGCTGCCAATACGATAGACCCGATAAAAAAGCACCCACTGCAACAGCAGCAGCAAACACAACAACAGCACCAAAAACCGATAGTGTAAAAGCACAAGGTTTGCAAACTGTTTACGATGCCTATTTTGATTTAAAAGATGCTTTAGTAAAAAGCGATGCCAACATTGCAGCAGCAAAAGCAGCAACACTTTTAAAAGCAATCAATGCAATAAAAATGGAAACTTTAGGCGATAATCATATGGCATATATGAAAGCCGAAGCCGACCTAAAATTACATTCACAACACATCAGCGAAAGCAAAGACATAGACCATCAAAGGCAACATTTCACAAGCCTTTCAGCAACAATGTACGAGTTAATAAAAGTTGCAAAAAATAACACAACTGTTTATTACGAACATTGCCCAATGTATAACGATGGAAAAGGTGCAAATTGGTTAAGCAAAGAAAGTGCAATCAAAAACCCTTACTATGGCTCTATGATGTTAAGCTGTGGTAAAGTGCAAGAAACAATAAAACAATAATTTTCATTAAAGGCGTAGCCTTTAAACCACTACGCCTTTTTAATTTATTTACAATGAAAAAAATAATCACAATATTATTAGCCATTACTACAACATTTTTGGCTCAATCACAAACCAACAACGATACAACACCAATTAGGCTTAGTAGCTTCAACGCCACAAGCCTTACCAACAATAATATCAAACTAAATTGGAAAGTTGTTTGCTTTCTTGAGTTTGCCAATTTTCAAGTGCAACGTTCTACCAATGGCATTAATTACACCACAATCAATATGTTTCAATCCGATAGGCTTCGTTGTAAACAACCATTCGACTACGAAGACCAAAACATTAATGGCAAAATATATTATCGTATTAACGTTGGAGATAAAGAGGGCAAATTTTCTACCTCTAAAATAATAGTAGTAACAGGAAAATCAAAACCCTTTGAAATCATTAGTCTAAGCCCATCAATCATTACTACCTACACACAATTAAACATATCATCAGCAATTGCCGATAAAGCACAAATTCTTATAACTAATGCACAAGGTATAACTGTAAAACAAATTTCAGCAACACTAAACACAGGCACAAACTATATAAACTTAGAGTTAAGTAATTTGGCAAAAGGCTTTTACAACATATCAGTTCACAACAGCACTGCAAACATTATTTCAACACGTTTTATTAAGCAATAAGTACTCTTAAATAACACACTTATTATTAATAAGAATGCTTTTAATTGCAAAAACATAAAATGAAATTCCTAAAATGGTTATTCAAAAAAATATTCAAAAAAAAATGTTGTCAATAAAACAACACAATTAAAAAAATAAAAATGAAAAAAATAATTATCCCTGCCATAATAATGGCACTTGTATTCATTGCTTGTAATTCAAGCAACACAAATACACAACAAAAAGCAGACACAACTTCAAAAGCTACAACACAGGCTCAAACTAAAATGCCAGATACTGCCGCTATTTCAAATGCAGCAGTCAATGAAGTTGTTAGCAATTATCTAAAGTTAAAAAATGCTTTAACTAAAGACGATACAAAAGAAGCAGCAAATGCAGGTAATGCAATGGTAACAGCATTAGCCAAAATAGATATAAAAAACATACCTCAAGAGCAAATGAAAGCCTGTATGGATATTGCAGACGAAACCAAAGAAAATGCCGAACACATAGGCTCAAATGCAGGCAAACTTGACCACCAACGTGAACACTTTGCTTTATTAAGCAAAGACATTGCCGACTTAGTAAAAACCTTTGGATCATCTCAAAAACTCTATCAAGATTTTTGCCCTATGTATGATGATGGAAAAGGGGCAATATGGATTAGCGAGTTTAAAGAAATTAAAAATCCATATTTCGGAAATAAAATGTTAAGCTGTGGTTCAATGAAAAAAGAACTTTAAAATGAAAAAGGGTTTAAAAAAAATCTTTATTATTAGTTTCATTTGTTTTGTTTTAATTCAGTTCTATCAACCTGCCCAAAACACAGATAATGGGCAGGTTTCATCTACTTATTTTTCTATCGTAGATAGTGTGCCATTAAACATTCAAAACATTCTACAAAACTCTTGCTACGATTGCCATAGCAACAACACCAACTATCGTTGGTACGACTATATTCAACCAGCAAGAGCATTAGTAGAAAGCCACATTAAAAACGCAAAAAAAGATTTAAACTTTAGCGAGTGGGGCAATTATAGCAGCCGTAAACAACAAACTAAATTAGATAGAATAATAAAGCAAATCAAACAAAATGAAATGCCTTTAAAGTCTTATACAATAATGCACACTTCAGCCAAACTAAGCAATGCAGATAAACAACAATTACTAAACTGGCTAAATGCAGAATTGAACAAACAAGAGAAAATCAATGACTAATTTAGCACCCATTATACAACAATATAAAGCTGATACACAAAGTGTTTACAATACTTGGTTTGTAGATAACGACCAACGATTAAAAGCATTTCGCACAATTCGTAGGGGTGTGCTGCAAGTTATTGAAGATATTAAGCAAAAACAATTTCCAAATGATCTTAAAGGTAGCAGTTTAGAGTTTGTGTTAAATTGTATTGCCGAACAAAAACAAGTTTTCGTAGGTGTAGCACATCCTTTTTATTGGAAACCTAAACTACGCATACCAGATATTTACGAAAACCAAAACAATAAACTTGCCTTTGGTCAGTTTTTAGAAAATTGTATTAATGCAAAAACAGAAGAGCAGTTAGTAAAAGAAATTGTAAAACTCGATAGTTTAAAAATAAAAGGCTTAGGCCCTGCTGTGGCAAGCATTCTATACTATTTACATCCTACTTTATTACCGCCTTTCAATACAGCAATTGTTAATGGGTTTAATACACTTTTCAACGATAAAAAAAAATTAGGTAGTTGGAGCGAGTATTTAAAAATCAGAGAAACACTCATACAAACTAACAATCAACTCAAACAACAACTTTCCAACGATTTAGGAGCTATTGCAGGTTTATGTTTTGAAATAGGCACACAAAAAATGTTAATAGGCAATGACGAATATATGAGTTTGGAAGAACGACAAAAGTTCGAAAAAAATATTGAAAAAAGACAAAAGGAAATAGTAGAAGAAAAACAAGAAGAAAGTTTACATACCGAAATGCAATACCATCTTTTAAAAATTGGTAATGCTTTAGGTTACGATGTTACACCAGCTTCCAACGATAAAAGCAAAGCATATAATGGCAACAGCTTTTCTTTTATTGCACTACCACAATTTCCACAAATTGATACCGACAAAGACACTCAAACAACTATCAAACTCATAGATGTCCTTTGGTTTCAAAAAGGAACTAACAATGTTATAGGTGCATTTGAAGTAGAAAAAAGCACAAGCATATATTCTGGCATTTTAAGACTAACAGATTTACATTTTAGCATAGCCAATGGAGATGAAGCTTTTTATATCATCATACCTAATAGCCGTGAAAAAGATGTTCAATTACAACTGTCCAGACCCTCAATAAAAAACGCTGGTATCAATATCAAATATATTTTATTCAGTGAATTACGTTTACACTGCAATGCAATTTGCAAATTTGGAACAAACCATTTCGATATGGAAAAAATTTCTAAATCAATTTAAAAAATTAAAAAATGAACAATAAAAATATCTCAAAAAAATTAGTGCCGATAATTATTGCACTACTATCAATCACCAACATTTCCCTTGCCCAAAAAATCGTTCACTACGATTTATATGTAAAAGATACCACCGTAAATTTTACAGGCACACCCAAACGAGCCATTGCAGTAAATGGACAAATCCCTATGCCAACACTCACTTTCACCGAAGGCGACACAGCCGAAATTGTAGTGCATAACGAACTTAACGAAGAAACTTCTTTGCATTGGCACGGCTTGTTCCTGCCCAATAAAGAAGATGGTGTGCCATATCTCACACAAATGCCAATCCAACCACACACCACACACACCTATCGTTTCCCCATTATTCAAAATGGCACACATTGGTATCACAGCCATAGTGGGCTACAAGAACAAATAGGAATGTATGGCAGCTTTATAATGCTCAAAAAAACCGATGACAAAACATTTAGAAAAGGCATAGACGATTTACCCACCTATCCAATCGTTTTAAGCGAATGGACAGACTATAAACCAGAAAACATACACCGAATGTTGCACAACGCAACTGATTGGTTTGCTATAAAAAAAGGAACAACACAATCTTATGCCGAAGCCATCAAACAAGGCTACTTTAAAACCAAACTTAAAAACGAATGGAAACGAATGACAGCAATGGATGTAAGCGATGTCTATTACGATAAAATTTTATTAAATGGCAAAAACGAAAACACAGCCAACGATTTCAATAATATAGCCCACGATTTTAATCGTGGGAACAAAGTTCGTTTACGCATTGCCAATGGTGGAGCATCCTCATATTTTTGGCTAACCTATGCAGGTGGCAAAATCACAGTAGTTGCCAACGATGGAAACGATGTTGAGCCTGTAGAAGTAGATAGACTATTAATTGCAGTCAGCGAAACCTACGATGTTATTGTAAATATTCCCAACGATAACAAGGCTCACGAATTTTTAGCAACAACAGAAGACAGGTTATATTCAGCATCACTCTATCTCGGCAATGGTCGCATACAATTAGCCAATCCCTTACCCAAGCTAAAATATTTTGAAGGAATGAAAATGATGAATGGAATGATGAAAATGAATGGCAACCTTGACGATATGGGAATGAGTATGAGCCTAAACCAAATGGATATGAATGTTGTAATGTATCCCGAAATAACAGGCAATACAAAAAAGAAAAAAGATGATAAAATGCAAGGAATGAAAATGACAGAAGATGATTACAACAGTAATAAATTATCCAACATTACAACCCTCAACTATGCAATGCTCAAATCTACCACCAACACAAGCCTTGCAGCCAATGCACCAATCAAAGAACTACACTTTGAACTCACAGGCAATATGAACCGATATGTGTGGAGCATTAATAACAAAGTAGTTAGCGAAACCGATAAAATACTAATCCACAAGGGCGAAACTGTAAAAATGATAATTTACAATGGCTCAATGATGCGACACCCAATGCACCTGCACGGACACGATTTTCGACTACTCAATGGGCAAGGCAACAACGCACCATTAAAAAACATTGTAGATATAATGCCAATGGAAACCGACACCCTCGAATTTGCAGCCAATGCAGAAGGAGATTGGTTTTTTCATTGCCACATACTATACCATATGATGAGTGGAATGGGCAGAGTTTTCACCTACCAAAACCAACCACCAAACCCACTAATCCCCAACCCCAAATATGCTTGGCGAAAACTAAAAGCCGATGATAGACGCTTGCATTTTATGGGCAGCAACGACTTTGCAACCAATGGAAACGATGGCGAAGCAATGTTAGCAAACACACGCTGGAAACTACAAACCGAATGGCGTTTAGGTTACCACGAAATGCACGGCTACGAAAGCGAAACTCACTTTGGCAGATACATAGGCAAAATGCAATGGCTATTTCCATACATCGGTTTCGATTATCGTTACAGAAAAATGGGAATAGACGAACAAGAAAAAAATTTATTTGGGCAATCAAACACAAAAGACATTCGCAGTGCAGTTTGTTTAGGCGTTCAATACACCTTACCAATGCTAATAATCAGCGACACAAGATTAGATACAGATGGAAAAATAAGAATACAATTAATGAGAGAAGATGTACCCATAAGCAAACGCCTAAGATTTATGTTTATGGCAAACACCGACAAAGAATATATGACAGGCTTTCGATACATCTTCGCCAAAAACATTTCCATAACCACCCACTACGACAGCGATATGGGTTTAGGCATCGGTGCAACATTTAATTATTAATAAAAAAAAATTGTTACAAAATACAAACCCACCTAATTTTACAACACACTACTTTTAATTCACTAAAAATTACTTTATGAACAACACACAACGTTCCAAATTAGATGCTTGTAATCGTGTAAAAGATTTTAACACCAAAAATGCTACAGCCCTTGCTACCATTCCAGAGTACGCAGCCGAGCAAGCAAAATTCACAGCAGCATTAACTATTATAAACAATGCAACTTTAGTACAATCTGCAACAGCAGGAACAACAAGTGATGCCACTAAATTAGCCAAACAAACACTCGCAAACACAGCCATAAAATATGCTTTGCGTGGAGCAGTAAAAGCAAGACAATTAGGCAATATTACCTTAGCAAACAATCTCGACCATACAATAACTTATATCATACAAGCCACAAAAACATTAGCTGTTCAACGTGCAAAAGATATAAAAGACCATCTTAATAATAACCTTGCAATTCTTACAAATATTACGGCTGCAAACATTACCGATTTAAGTAATGCAATCACGGCTTATGATAGCATAAAAGACAATCCAACTATTGATGTGCAAACAAGAGCAGCAACAGGCACAAACCCTTTACCAGCAGCCTTTGCAGCAGTTACTTTAGCAATGGACAATATGCACGATTTAGTAACCAGTTATTTTATGGACACTAACGTTCCATTAATTGATGAAATTGCTTTATCAAAACAAATTTTAAACACAGGCACACACCACAACGGAGTTGAGGGAACTGTAACAAAAAATGGAGTAGCAGTTATGGGTGCAAGTGTAAGTATTGTTGGCACAAATAAAGTAGCCACCACCGATATAAAAGGACACTACATACTTGCAAAAATTCAAGTAGGAGATTACACAGTTGAAGCAAGCAACGAAGCAGGCGATACAGCAAGTAAAACTGTACACATCAACCGAGGAAATTTTGAAATTGTTGATTTTACACTTTAATCTTTCGCTTCGACAAATACTGACTTCATATAGACAAATAGCACAATCAAACGCTAAAATTGACTTGTTATATCGACAAATAAAGAAATTGACCAAAAAATAACATCTTTATTTCAACACATTACAACATCAAATGCTAAAATTTGCTATACATACTAATACATAAGACAAAGACCACGAAAAATAGAACAACAACATGAAAAAATAGCACATTAATTACGACAAATTTGCAGACTATACCGAATAATTAAGCAACGACACGAAAAAATTGAAAGTCTAACACGAAAAATAATCGACTTATGCCAAAAAATATTAAAACTATGGCTTTAAATAACACAATTGACACAAAAAATTAAGGGTTAATTAGGGCACACAAAACCCTCAATGCAACAACGGCAATAAAATAAGCATCAACATTTGCAGCCACATTGCAAAGGCACACAAAGCCAACGCTACAAGCCAACCTTTGCAAAGAGGCTGCAAGTACCAAACTTCAACTTAGAATATCTATTGTCCAATGCAATAGAACGACAGAGTAAGAAATACAGCAGCTAACAGGGGGTTTTGCAATAGTGGGGCTTGACGGAATAAACATCAACTAATTACAACATTCAACTTCGGTTCAGGCTCGACGAATAAAGCCAAGCATTAGTAATAAACATTAACAATAAATCAAAACCCAGCTTCGGTTGTGGGCAAACGGAACTCGAATCCCCCACCATCGCAAAGCCCAAATCCGTTGGCTGCAACCTTTTCGTGACACCTTACTAATTCAAATTTGACACAGACAAATATCATAACAAAGACTTTTGAAACACCATTAGGAAATGTTATTTGTGGTTTGGTTTCAAACTGCACATCACTTCACATTGTTGAACACAACAACTATGAAAATGGCAAGTCAGAAATATTTGAAACAGTAGGACACAGAATTGAGATTATAGAATTTAAAATTAGACAACCACTTTACAATGGTGAGACAGTCGCCGATTCTTTTGGTTGGATTTGGAAAATTCAAAAGCGAAATGACGATAGCGAATTATTAGAAATATTTTGCCTGTTTGAAAAACCAATTGAAAAAGTTGAATTTGACTCTGCCTGTGGAGAAAGTTTAGACGCAATTGAAGTATATAATGAGAATTGGAGTTTGCATATTGGAACAGAAGACGGAGAATCTTTAAATTATAGAGCAAAAAATGGCGATGAATTTTCTGCAAGACTTGAAAACCAAGTTGACTTCTACAATTCAATTACTAAGTTGCAAGAAAATGGTATTAGGACTTCGATACCAAATTTAATTAAGGACGAAAATCTTCATTTACAGTACTTGACTGCATATGATAAACGAAATATCGAAAGTGTAAATACTTGGTTAGCTGTTGATCAAGACAAACGGAAATTAGAAAATTGGATAGGAATTCCTTGGTGACAAAATAAGGCAGCAGCCAACATCTGGTTTGGCATTATTGGGGCTTGACGAATATTGCCTCAACATTTGTTCTTTATTGTGCTTCAGTTCGGGCTGGACGTTATAAATTTGGCTTATAAATAAAACATCAGCAATATTGCAATTATCAACTTCGGTTATCGGCTGACGGAACTCGAATTCCCCAACAACGCCAAGCCCTGTTCGTTGTGTGCCATTTTAGGAAAACCCCTAATTTGGACAAAACTCACAACGGGAAACGCTGAAAACCGTATTTCAAAAAGAGTAAGCAAAACTAAAACTTTCAGACAATGAAAAAGATTTTACTTGCTTCTCTAATCGTTGCTACAATTGCATCTTGCAGCAAAAAGGACTCAATTCCAGAAAAGGTTTACACAAAAGTTAGTGTAACTAAATTGACAATTAACAGTTTTCCTGCTGGCGATGCAAGTGGCTACAATTGGGACAATTTACTTAACGGAACTTATCCTGATGTTTACTTTAAAATAACCAATTCAGGAACTTCAACTGCTTTATTTAGTCTTGCAACTTCAAACAGAATTGAGAACTTAAAAGTTGCAGACTTGCCACAATCTTGGTCAAACACAAGTGGAGCACCTTTTTTTGTTTTATCAAACTTAGCTCAAGCTGTTGATGTTGATTTGTATGACTACGACTATGCAACAACAGACCAATATATGGGAACTGCTACGTTTGACTTTACAAACTATACAACAGGTTCTACAAAATACCCAAGCACAGTTACTATAACAAGTGGTTCAACTTCTATAAAACTTGACCTTATTTGGTTAGAGTAATCCAAAGAACTTTTTTATAAATCCTAAACTTGGGAATTAAAAACAATTCCCAAGTTTTACAAAACAAATCGTATGAATAATGACTTCTCAAAAATGATTACACATTCTTTGACACCACCAAGAGTTGATATTTATTTAATTTCTGACAATGGAATTGTTGAAGAAAATGGCTATACAACAAATAGCGAAACAGGAGAAATAAAATATTCTCATCCAGAGTTTGAAAAATTTGAATGGACGATTGACGATAATAATAGCAATCGTATTTACAATTTGCGAAATACATTATTACAAAGAACTCTTGACGGTAAAAAATCTGTAATTGCAATATTTCAAGATAAGACAATTAAGACTTTTGAAAATGTAGAAATAGAATTTGTACCTACTTTAAACTTAAAGAATAAATAGGGACTACATTTTTAAATTCATCAATTACGTTATGGAATATAAAGACTTTATCCGAGTCTAAACTATCTATATAGACATTCGTTTTAACATTATAATTATTAGAATTTAATAAGTCTTTATTGTTTTTTATAAATTTACTATTAGATATTTCTCTTGCTTCTAAAACTTCTGAAAATAAAGAATCTTTATTTAAAAGAAATTCAACTTTGGAAGGCATAGTATCTGTATAATATAATCTTTCATCCATAGATTTTATTGACATTTTGTATAATTTTTGTAGGGAAGAAAAACGGCACACAACATTAGGTTTGGCGTTATTGGGGCTTGATGGTGTGCATTTCATCAGCATAACGCTATTTAGCTTTTGTTCCAGCTTGACGGAACGCAGGTGGACTTTTATTCATAACTTCAACTTTAGTTTATTAATTATACTTTTGTTCCCAGCTTGACGTGCATAAATTCCCCAACAACGCCAAGCCTTTTTCGTTGGCTGCAAGTTTTTTGGACACCATAATAATCAGAAAAAAATGAGAAATATTGTTTTCCTATTTATGCTATTAATGTATAGTAATGCTAATGCACAAGAAAGAAAAAAAGATTGGATTTATATAGGCGAATCCGAGGTTAGTCATAAAGTTTATGTAAGTTCAAGATTAGTAAGTAATGAAAATGGTAAAAAATATGTTTGGACAAAATGGTTAATACCTAAAAAGGTAATAGAAAATATTACTTATACAAATGTTGAATCAAAAGAATTGATAGGTGTTGATTGTATGAGCAAGAAACTATCAATTAAAAAAGTAATAACATACAGTTCAAGTGGAGAAATGCTTCAAAATTTGAATATGCCAAACAGGTTTAAAAACGTTGATACTGGGGCAATAAATGAAATTGTTTTATTAGTTGTTTGTGACCTATTCAAATGAATGAATTCACCTAATATATAATTAGTCAAAAATGTTTTTATGAGTGATGTAAAAAAACTTTCACGATTTATTCCATTAGTTTTAATGGGTCTATGCTTTTCATTCTATAAGCAATGCAGTAGTACCAAATCTATTTACGCAACTAAAGACCCTCTAGTATCACAATCACACGAGCAATCTTTAAAACAAAGGTTAATAGATAGTTCAAGGAGATTTAATATTGACAGTTTATCTAAGGTTATTAGAAGCGATAACAGTTGCAATGTTAAGAATCTTTTTTACAACAAAAAAGATAGTGTATTATTTGTTTACGATGAAAGAGATACTAAATATTCGCAAGCTGAAAATCAACAATTTTATAGTGCATTATGTGAAAAATGGCGTATTGCATACGCAACTAATATAAACGCATTGACAGTGTGCGAATCCTTTTCACAAGATTCCGCAAACTCAAAAACATTCGACCCTAAAATATTGTTTTTTGTTTATAAATACAATACTGGTATAGCAGATTCTGTAAAATATGGACAAAAGTAATTTATTGCAATTGATTTAATTAAGTAGTTTGTGTTTTACTACAAGTCATACCAAGACTAATTAAAAGTCTATGAGAAATACAATAATTATGAAGATTATTTAATCGACTTGAACTAAACCAGCAGCCAACATTAGGTTTGGCATTATTGGGGCTTGACGAATATAGCCTCATCATTTGTTCTTTATTGTACTTCAGTTCGGGCTCGACGTTATAAATTTGGCTTATGAACAAGACATCAGCAATATTGCAATTATCAACTTCAGTTATGGGCTGACGGAACTCGAATTCCCCAACAACGCCAAGCCTTTTTCGTTGCCTGCAAGCGTATGACAGCACACAAAAATTTGAAAATTTTAATTATTCTTATGGGACTATTTTCACTATTTGGTTGTGGTGACAAAAATTCAAAAAAAACAAGTCGAAGTTTAAACGAACTTGATACAATTTCCTTTGACAACCTTTTGAAAAAATCATATGACTATTTATACAAACAACAAGACATTTGCTCTACAAAATATAATGTAAGCAGTTATCAAAATTGGTATTATGACCAATTAACAGGAAAGTTGACTTTCAGTGATAATGGTATAAAAAAACTTATCATCGACTATGAGGATATAGGTTCGTTTTCTTTTATATCTAATACTTGGCTTTGGTCTTGGGACAACCCACACGTAGAAGAAAATATAAAACAAGAGATAAAATCAGTTAAAGAATTTGGGCATAAAAGAAATTTCACTAAACTTATAAATGCTAAATGGACTGCTGAAGAAGTTGATGGTTGGGAAATGAGTGCAATTGCTTGTTATTTACTAAAAGCAAAAGGTGTTTATAGAGTTCCAGTTAGCAATGGGAAAGTTCTGTCTTTTATGCTCTTTAAAAAAATAACTTGGGCAGACACAATTCATTTAAACTGACCAGAGCCAAAGAACGCCAGCAGGCAACATTAGGTTTGGCATTATTGGGGCTTTGACGAATATTGCCTCAACATTTGTTCTTTATTGTGCTTCAGTTTGTGCTTGACGTTATAAATTTGGCTTATGAATAAAACACAGCAATATTGCAATCATTGGGCTTTGGTTATGAGCAGACGGAATACTAATTCCCCAACAACGCCAAGCCTTTTTCGTTGGCAGTAATGCAAACTGACCATACTCAAATTCCAAACATCAGGAGAAAACAATTATATTTGACCAAATAAATTATTAGAAATAATGAGAACTTTAAATGTTTCTATATCAGACATTGAATACAGCAAATTTGGCATTAAGAATGACAAATTAAGTTTCACCGACTTCATTGAAATTGTTAGTAAAGAGCTATCAAGACAAAACCTAAGTAAGTGTATTGAACTTGCAAATAAATACGGACTTTCAAAAATGACAATGGACGAGATTACTGATGAAGTTAAAGCTGTAAGACAAAATGCAAAGAATCGTAATTGACACTAATGTTATTGTTTCATCATTGATTCAGAGAAATTATCCCTATTTAATTATCAATGACTTTTTTCTTGAAAACAAGTTTCAACTCTGCGTTTCAGACGAGTTGTTAACTGAATACTACGAAGTTTTAGCAAGACCAAAGTTTTCAAAGTTTCAAGACTTTTTTATAAAGGCTGAATCGCTACTTGCTGACATAGAAGCTAAATCAATAAAGTTTATCCCAACTATAAAACTTGACCTAATTTCAGACAAAGATGATAATATGATTTTAGAGTTAGCGGATGAATGTAAGGCTGACTTTGTAATAACTGGAAATACAACAGATTTTACTTTTTCAAGTTATAAAGAAACCAAAATAATAACACCAAAAGAATATTGGGAAATTTATAAACCCGATTAGATGCACTTCTGCCAACATTAGGTTTGGCATTATTGGGGCTTGACGGAATATAGCCTCAGCATTTGTTCTTTATTGTGCTTCAGTTCGGGCTTGACGTTATAAATTTGGCTTATGAATAAAACATCAGCAATATTGCAATCATTGGGCTTCGGTTATGGGCAGACGGAATGCTAATTCCCCAACAACGCCAAGCCTTTTTCGTTGCCTGTAAGTTTATAGAAAATCTTCACAAACTAATCTTTATCAAAAAAATTATATGCAGACACAGAAAATTATTTTAGGACTTGGACTTCTTTTGTTTTTTGCAGGTTGTAATAATGCAGACAATAGAAAAGAAGCAAATATGGTAGTTGCAGATAGTGCAGCATCAAAATATGTTTCATCTTCTGCTGCTGTTGAAAATGGAAAAGACACAACACACAAATTTGTAAGAACAGCAGACCTAAAATTTAAAGTTAAAAGTGTTATCAAATCAACTTACGATATTGAAGACATCACAAACCAACAAGGTGGTTTTGTAACTTACACAAACTTGACAAGTAACGTAAACAATGTTTCGACAACAGCTATAAGTGCAGACTCTTCTCTTGAAACAACAAATTATTTGGTAACAAATACAATAACGTTACGAGTGGTATTCCTACCTTTGAGTGGACAAGAAGTTACGAGGTTTAGGTATCTTTAAACAATGGAACACAAGAAACGATTTTACAGTCAAGAATTTAAGCTTAAAGCAGTAGAGCTAAGTCACCATAGAGGTGGTTCATTAAAC
>JANYEP010000207.1 GCA_025363075.1 Chitinophagaceae bacterium
AAAGCCAATTGGGTTAGGAAGGCTAATGAAACTACCACCATAAGTTTGACCTGCATATTTTACCATTTTGCCAACAGCAGAACTTGTGTTAATGCCTGTTGCAGAAGGATTATTTACAACAGATACACTTCCTCCAGCAAAATCTGTCCAAACGTAGGCAGTTGGTGCTAATTGAAAATCTAATGGTAGCCCAATGATGGTTGGTGGAATAATGGTTCCAATAAATTTCACATCATCCCAATAAAAAAACTTGCCAGAACCAGCATTTCCAAAGTCGAAGAAAATTGTTGCTTTGTCAAAAGTAAAACTTGAATTCAAAGCTGCTGTGCCTGGTGCTTGGTTATTGAAATCAAACGTTAAAGTTTCCCAAATGTTTGCAACAGTGCTTACTGCTTCAGTTTCTACAGAGTGTGTTGCATTGTTGTGGTCTTCTATTTTTAACCTAATGTGAATACCAGCAGCAGGAGAATATACTCTCACTGTCATTTTACTATTAGTGGTAGTTAGTGGCACAACAGAATAAAATCCTAAACCACTATTTCCCATTGTAGTGCCTGCTGTAGTAGCAGCACCAACAGGTTTTGTAGTTTTCTTTACTTTATTTAATGTATTGGTTGGGTCAGTTGCATCAATGGTTACAGCACCATCAAAATCTGTTAAAGAATAATCATAGGTTGAGTCATCGAATGTTACAGGTATATCTATTTGTGCAGCTTTAATTACTATTACTTTGAAAGTTGATACAGTAGCAGCTCCACCACTAAGTGCAACAACAGTAATAGTGTATGTTCCAGGTGCAGCGTAAATGTGGCTTATCACATCTCCTTGTAAAAATGGAAGAGGCACTTCGTTTGGAACATCACCAAAATAAACCTTAAAAGATGTTGCATACAACGCTGTTGCAGAAACACTAATTTTATATTTATTATTTGGATCAGCAGTGGCAGTCATAGTAAGATTTTCTGGTACTCTAAAAGACACAGTTAAATCTTGTGTGGCTTCAGCAGTTTGTCCAGTAACACTATGCCCAACAATTCTCACGTGAAAAATTCCTTCGACATATGTGTGTTTTACATTTTTTCCAGATAATACTGTTGCTGAAGCAATTGTACCATCACCAAAGTAAATATCAAAAGTAGCAACCGATTCTCCATTCGGTGTGATTGTTACAATACCAGTGTTATCGTGAGTAATATCAAAAAGCATTTTTAGTTTGCTTGGTGTGTTAATACTTTTTGAAAAACTATCATCATCGTAAGCTTCTTTTTTGCAACCAGATGCTAAAGAAAGAAAAGACATAACAACGAATAAATATTTTACTATTTTCATTTTTGTTTGTTTAAAAGATTAATAATTTGGATTTTGAGTTAAACCAGAAATGTCAATTTCGGCTTGTGGAATTGGAAATAACTCGTGTTTGCCAACAATAAATTTAGAGCCAATTGCAGATGATGCTTTTCCTGTTCTTACTAAATCAAAAAAACGATCGCCTTCCATTGCAAGTTCTAATCTTCTTTCATCCAAAATAGTTTGGTATAAGGTAGTTCCAGTACTCGAAACATCGTGAGCATTATCGCCAAAAGCTCTTCTACGAACTCGGTTTAAATAATCTTGAGCTTTAACGTCATTTGCAGCAGTGGCTTTATTGTTAGCTTCTGCAGCCATTAGCAACACATCTGCATAACGAATAATACGTTGATTGTTGGTATAGTTTAATTCAATTTGACCAGAGGTTTCACCTTTTCGTGGTAAATATTTTTGATTATATAAACCAGTATTTTTATATGGTGCAACTTGATACGTGATGCCATAAGAAGGATTAGCATTTACATAAGCATCAATATCCAACACTGTTACAGCTTTTCTTTTATCGCCAGCAGCATAAGCATTGGCTAAATTTTGTGTTGGTAAATTGGTACTCCAGCCAGCAGCATATGGCATAGCACCACTGCCATTTAAACCCCTAATGCCACATTGTTGCACAGCATAATTTCCTTGACCTCTGGTAACTGCACCCCAATTGTAGTAAGGCGAAGTGTTAGAATATTGAATTTCAAAAACGGACTCTGAACCATTTTCTCCAGTTGCTAAAAACATTGAACCAAAATCTGGTACTAAAGAAAAACCACCTGCATTAATTACATTGTCAAACATTGCAGCAGCAGCATCAAATTTATTTTGGTATAGATAAACCTTACCCAATAAGGCTTGTGCAGCATATTTTGTAATTCTACCTTTTTGTGATTGCACAGCAGGTAACACTGTAATTGCATTATTTAAATCAATCTCAATTTGTTTGTAAACATCTGCTTTTGCTGACCTTTTGAGTGTTCTCGAATCTTCTAACCCTAATCTTTTGTCAACAAATAATGGCACATCGCCAAACATTTTTACTAAAGTAAAATAGTAGTATGCTCTTAAAAAATAAACTTCTCCATACAAGGCTTCTTTTCCTGCAAAAGTTACCACTTGTCCAGCATAATTTTTTGATTTGTATTGGTGCAAATAATTTGCTCTATTAATGCCTTCATAAGCCGATTTCCATAAATCTTCGAGTGTGCCGTTTACAGGAGTGTGGGTGTAATCATCAATTTGTTGAAGGTCTAAAACATCTGATGCACTTTCTCCTCCAGAAACTGCATTATCGCTTGCAATATCTCCAATAGGTACTACTTGATTGAGCCATTGAATGGGTGTGTAAACACTTACTGCCATTGTTCTATAGTCACTTTCAGACCTTAAATAATCTGCATCAGTAATGATGTAAGCATCTTTTGCAGTGGTATCAACCCACTTATTGCAAGATGAAGTTGTTGCAATTAAAACAACAATGCTTACAATTTTTATATATTTTTTCATTTTATAAGTTGTTTGTTTAATTATTAATTAAAGTTTAATGTCAATTCCAAATGCATAAGTACGAGATTGAGGATAAGCACCTAAATCAAGTCCAGAACCTAATACACCACCAGAAATTTCTGGGTCATATCCAGTATATTTAGTGAATGTTACAGCATTTTTTATTTGAACATATACTCTTAATCTGTTTAATAATTTGTTGGTAATAGATGCAGGGAAAGTGTAACCTATTTGTATGTTTTTTATCTTAATAAAAGAACCATCTTCAACATATCTATCAGAAACTCTTGCATTATTATTTGCATCAACAAATGAGTAGCGTGGAGTTTTAGAGTCATTCGTTGTGCCTTCTCCTGTCCATCTTCCTAATACAGATCTAAACTTGTTTGTGTAGTTAGCATTTCTTTCATAAGCACGATAAATGCTGTTGCCAGAAGATATGTAAGTAAATACAGTTAAATCTATGTTCTTATAATCTAAATTCAAATTCCAACCCATAGTAAATTTAGGAAAAGGATTACCAATATTGGTTTTATCGTTAGCATCAATTTTACCATCACCGTTTACATCAACAAATTTTATGTCTCCAGCTTGAGCTCCAGTTTGTGTAGGAGAACTTGCAACTTCAGCAGCGTTTTGAAACAAACCAGCGGTTTTATAACCATAAAAATAACCTGGTGTTTCGCCTTTTGCAAAAAGTGTAACAGTTTGCGATTGACCATTAAAATATGAAGGCCCATAATACTTAGCAGTACCATCTTCATTTGTTGCAGTAACTAAATTTTTAGATGCTGTGAAAGTTAGACTTGTATTTATTTTGAGAGATTTACTAATACTTGAGTTGTAACCTAATGTTATATCCAAGCCACTTGTTTTAGTGTTACCAATATTGCCATAAGGAACTGGAATAGTACCAAGATATAGTGATGCAGTAGGTACAAATAATAAACCATCAACTTTCTTTTCAAAATAATCAGCAGATAATGTTAATTTATTCTTCAAGAATGTCATATCAAAACCAACATTCATTTGTAATTGTCTCTCCCAACGCAATCCTTTATTTACAGCAGAACCAACTGTAGAACCAGGATAAAAAACATCACCAAAAGTATATCCATTGCTATTTGCAGGTGTTGCATAGCTTGAACCACCTGTTATAATTTGAACATATTCTGGATTTATATTATTATCATTACCAATAGCACCATAACTACCTCTTATTTTTAAGAAGTTAATAAGTTTTGATGTAAAGAAATCTTCTTTGCTAACAACCCAAC
>JANYEP010000221.1 GCA_025363075.1 Chitinophagaceae bacterium
CCTGATTATGGCACCGGCGAAAGAGAGATGTCGTGGATTGTAGATACCTATACATCGTTAAAGCCTGGAGAAATTGATGGGGCAGGCTGCGTTACGGGCAAGCCCGTTACACAAGGTGGTGTTCGTGGTAGAAAAGAAGCAACTGGTTTGGGCGTTTTCTTTGGCATTAGAGAGGTTTGTAATATGCCAGAAGTAATGAGTAAACTTGGCCTATCTGTTGGTATTGCTGGCAAAAAAGTAGTTGTTCAAGGTCTTGGAAATGTTGGTTATCATAGTGCAAAATTTTTTAGAGAAGGTGGTGCTACAGTTGTTGCTATTGCTGAGTTTGAAGGTGCTATTTACAGTGAAAATGGTATTAACGAAGAAGCTTTGTTTCAACACAGAAAAGCAACTGGCTCTATCTTAAATTTTCCTGGAACAACTAACCTTGCAAAGAATGGAGATGCATTGGAATTGGATTGTGATATTCTTGTTCCTGCTGCATTGGAAAATGTAATTAACAAAGACAATGCACCTAAAGTAAAAGCTAAAATTATTGCTGAAGCTGCTAATGGACCTTTAACGCCTGAAGCTGATGAAATTTTAATTGCAAAGGGTACATTGGTTGTTCCTGATATGTACTTAAACGCAGGTGGTGTAACAGTTAGTTACTTTGAGTGGTTAAAAAATCTTAGTCACGTAAGATATGGTAGAATGGAAAAACGTTTTACTGAGAATATGAACACACATATCTTAGGACAAATAGAAAATTTAACTGGCAAAAAAGTAAACGATACAGAAAGAAGCTTTATTCAACACGGACCAGATGAAGTTGATTTGGTGCATAGCGGTTTAGAAGAATCTATGATTAGTGCAACCCGTGAGATTATGGATATATGGCACGCTAACCCTGAAATTCCTGATATGAGAACTGCTGCTTATGTAAATGCAATTAATAAAGTTGCTACAAGCTATACAGAGCTTGGAATTTTCCCTTAGTATCTTTTTTAAGAAAAATAAAACAAAAGGCTTTCTATTTAGAAAGCCTTTTGTTTTATAGTAGTTTATTTATCAAACAATGGCTGTTGAGTTGTAATATTTGATAGTCGAGTAGTTAGAAATGGTTGCCGAGTGCTTAACAATGGCAGCCGAATGCTTAACAATGGCTGTTGAGTTGTAATATTTGATAGCCGAGTGGTTAGAAATGGTAGCCGAGTAGGAATATTTAATATTAGACTGCTTAGTTGAACGTAGCTTGTTTGACGAGAGGTGATGTGTAAAACGACTATTGAAATGTACGCAGTTTGTATAACAATTGAAATGTACTTAGTTTTGAAACTGCGTAGATATTTTAATATTATATTTGAAAAACAATTGTTTAACAGGTTCAAAAATATTTGGTGGAATGGGGACTTGCGTATATTTTTGAGTTGGCTGTAACCATATGAGACAACTACTATTACTAATCACTTTTGCATTGACAAGTTTATCTTGTTTGAGTCAAAGACAGGACACTTTGTTTTTAAAAAGAAGTCTATATGTTGACACACCATACAACTATACAATTTATCACGCTATTTATATTGACAGTAACTATGAAAGAAGTGGACTTAAATCTTTAATTGACTTTCGTTTTGACAACTTTGACTCAATCACTTATTTTGAAGGGTTGCAAAACTTAACCAAAAACAAACTTCACAAGCATTCTATAAGCCAACAATTTCCAAAAAAATGGATTGCACTCTATGAGTATAAAAAAGATTTTTATACATATCATCCATCTGACTTTGGTAATCATTGTAAGTTTCAAATTACAGACACAACTACAATGGACTTTACAATGGAAGGACCTGAACCAAGTTTGATATTATCAGTAAAACAAGTTTCTTCAAACAAAATCGAGTTGACAAGAAAAAACTACTGGCAAGGACACAGATTAACAATCAATATTATTGACACAGCAAGAGGAATTGCAATATTTACATTTAGTCCGACTAAATACAGACCATATATTTATAAACGACTTATGGTTAGTGCAGACAAAGCAAAAATGTTTAAGACTGTTGTAAACTACTGTGCGACTGATAAAATGAATGAATTTGATTTTGACAAAATTGACTTTGAACAACTTGAAAAAAATGGCTACAGCCAACATTAGGTTTGGCATTATTGGGGCTTGACGAATATTACCTCAGCATTTGTTCTTTATTGTGCTTCAGTTCGGGCTGGACGTTATAAATTTAGCTTATGAATAAAACATCAGCAATATTGCAATTATCAACTTCAGTTATCGGCTGACGGAACTCGAATTTCCCAACAACGCCAAGCCTTTTTCGTTGGCTGCTATGTTAGAAAAAAAACTTAACAACAAAAACAACTATAAATAGTATTATTTTTTAAAACAATCTAAATTGACTTTTATGAAGAAGGACACAGTTATCAAAGTAAGTTTTTTTCTTGGTTTAGTATTTACTATGGTTGGAGCAATGCTAAAAATTTTACACGAACCAAATTCTAATCCCTTTTTGATTATTGGAATAATTGCATCAATCATTTATATTGGTTTAGCAATTTATGAGATTAGGACTTCTACACAAATTGACAGAACTGAAAAAACAATGTGGACAGTTGCTTTTATTTTTATGAGTGGACTTACAGGACTTATTTATTTTGTTATGGGACGCAAACGAATTGTTTCCAAACCTGTTTAAGTATAATCGGGGCTTTTCAAAAATTAGAGCATCCGTAAAAAGAAATAGAGCATCCACAAAAGGAAATAGAGCATCCATAAAAGGAAATAGAGCATCCGTAAAAGGAAATAGAGCATCCGTAAAAGGAATTAGAGCATCCGTAAAAAGAAATAGAGCATCCGTAAAAGGAAATAGAGCATCCACAAAAGGAAATAGAGCATCCGTAAAAGGAGAATATTTGACAAGCAAAACAAAGAATGAAAAAGCAAAGAATAATGAGTAGAAAACACAGCAGCCAACATTGGGTTTTGCAATAGTGGGGCTTGACGTTGTAAACCTCAACTTCGCTCCTACTTTCAACTTCAGTTCGGGCTGGACGTTATAAATTTGGCTTAGGAATAAAACATCAGCAATATTGCAATCATCAACTTTGGTTATCGGCTGACGGAACTCGAATTCCCCAACCTGCACATAGCCCTGCTCGTAGGCAGAAATGCTGTTTGACCACTCTCAATTTTAACGAGACAAAATAAAGTATATTCCCATATCGGTAACTTTGCTTATGTTTGTTTGACAAAATTTATTTAGTTGAGAGTTATAGCAAAAAAGATACTTCGAGAATTTTGGGAGAAGCATAACCACTGTGAACAACAGTTGAAATCTTGGTATCAAGAAGCATCAAGTGCTGAATGGAAAAACTCAAATGAAATCAAGTTAGAATATCCAACTGCGAGTATCATTGGCGACAATAGAGTTGTTTTTAACATAAAAGGCAACACTTATAGACTGATTATAAAAATCAACTTTGACTATCAAATGATTTGGATAAGATTTATTGGGACACACGCTGAATATGATAAAATAAATGCAAAAACAAATTAAAATGAATATCAAGCCAATTAAGACAAAGAAAGATTATGAGTTAGCAATGACAAGGCTTGAGACCTTGTTTGATGCTAAAAAAGGAACTTCAAAAGGGGATGAATTGGAAGTATTAAGCCTTTTAATTGACAAGTACGAAAACGACAATTTTCCAATTGAATTACCAGACCCAGTTGAAGCAATAAAATTTAGAATGGAACAATTAGGTTTGACACAAACCGACCTTGCGGAAGTTGTTGGACAAAAAAGTAGAGCAAGTGAAATACTAAACAGAAAACGTAAACTTTCATTGGAAATGATTCGACAACTTCATAGTAGTTGGCATATTCCAACAGAAGTTTTAGTACAGGCTTATTAAAGAAGCACTTCTGCCAATTAGGTTTGGCATTATTGGGGCTTGACGTTATAAATTTGGCTTATGAATAAAACATCAGCAATATTGCAATTATCAACTTTGGTTAAGGGCTGACGGAATAATGATTAACTAACAATGGCAAGCCTTGCTCGTTGTAGGCAAGCATAAAATGACACTCGAACGCAAACAAAATATTGGAGCAGGGTTTCTTTGCATTTTATGCGGACTATTTTTAATTCCTGTTTTTATATACACAGACAACAGTAAATGGGGAACTATTAGTCGTGACGATTTACTCATTTTTAAAACGACTTTGCTTCAAGACCCTAAAATTAGTCATAGCAGTAAAGGCAATTATGACATTACTATGAGACTTGGGCAATTCCCCAACTTTTCATTTACAAATTCGGGCATTTTTTATTCTGCGATAAATGCAAGGCAGTTTTGTTCTGACATTGTAACGAATGATTCAATTGAAATTGGATTATTAGCTAATGAGTACACAAAAAAAATATCAAAAACAAAGTCGACAAACTGGTTTGAGAAGTTAATTTATAATCAAAAAGATTTGTCAATTTATAGTTTGGTTTATAAAGGACAGGAATATGTCAACCTTGACTACATAAACGATAAACAAGGATTTAATAACTCACCTTTTGGGCGACTTTTAATGGCGTTAGTATCAGTATTATTTTTATTTTTTGGATTCAGATTTTTAAAGAAACACTAATGCCTGCCTACAACATATGGTTTCGCATTATTAAAACTTAACGAATATTGCCTCAGCATTTGCCACATAGAATTTCTATTGCTTGAAGGCTGCGGGATTGCAGTGAAAATCCTTTTGTGAGGTACGAACAAAAGATTGCAACGAAAAGCCCGAACTAATGTTGATGTGTTGGCGAATGATGACAGCCCCCAAAAAGAAACAAAATAATAAAAGCTATTTTGTTTATGATAAACCTAAGGAATGATGATGGTTCTTGTGTTATAAGTTTCTGCACTAAAAACGCCCAATGCACCACCATTTATATTGCTGACAGGATTGGTAGGTGTTGCACTATTTCCTTGCCCATCAGCAAATTGTTCTAATGAGTACCAAAACTGATAAACATTTTTATCAACGCACATCATTTCCATTCGCACGGTATCTCCAGTTTTTAAATCTCCATCTGGGTTTATAAAGGGTCTTGTAACAACTTTGCCATCAGTAATATTATCATCAAAAGCAAAAACTCTCTTTACTTGCTTTTCATTTTTATATTGAATAAATTTATAGAAATTAACTACGCCAATTGGGTCTAAATAGGCTGGGCGAACTGTTTTATTTACTGTACCTCCAAAAACAAAACTTTCAACTGTAAGTGTATCAAGCGTTACAACTTTGGGCTGCATTACAGATGTTGAAGTAAATGTTTTATCACCAACATTCACTACTAAATGATAGGTACTGTTTAGTTTGCCAACAATATTTTTATTGGTATAAATGCCTTGAGAACTTTCTTTTAAAGTGTCAGCAACACCATTGTTTTCTTGTATTGTTACAATAGCACCACTTACATAGTCGAGGCTATTGTTGTTACTAAAATTTTTTGAGCGAGATACAACAACCTGACTACCTAAATTTACATTGGTTGATACGCTACCCTCAATAACAATCTTTTTATCAGAGTCGTTAATATCTACATTAATAACTTTTTGGCAAGCTGTAGCGGCTGTGATTATTGTTGATAGAAGTATGAATATTTGTTTCATATTTTTCAATTAATATGGATAAAAAAATGATTTAAAATTTAAAGTTGTAGCTAATGCTTGGCACTAGTTTAAACAATGTTGTTTGCACTGCTTCTGTAATATTGGGATTGTCTTTGTTATCTCTAAACGAAATTGCATAAGCATTTTCTCTGCTATAAGCATTGTATATGCTAAACGATAATTCCTTACTCCATTTGCGTGTTTTTTTCAATTGTAGTGTAGCAGCTAAATCGAGCCTGTGGTAGTTAGGCATTCTGTAACCATTTCTGTTGGTGTAGTAGTAAGTAGTTACGCCACCTACAGTATATTTTCCATTGGGAAAAGTAACAGCATCGCCAGTATAAAAAATCCACGTTGCACTAAAAGTCCATTTGTTATTGGGTTTGTAAATGCCAACAATAGCAATGTCGTGTGTTCTATCTTGTCTTGCATTGTACCATTCATTATTATTTATACCATCAATTTTTCTTTCTGTTTTGCTAAGTGTGTAGCTTATCCATCCAGTTAATTTTCCAGTTTTCTTTTTCATCATCATCTCCAATCCATAAGCTCTTCCTTTGCCATATAGCAATTGTGGTTCTATACTTTTTGATGAAAAAATATTTGCACCATCTCTGTAATCAATAATGTTCTGCATATCCTTGTAGTAAGTTTCAAGCGTTAATTCATAGTTATTATCCCACAAATTTTTATAATATCCAAAGCTTACTTGGTCGCTATATTCTGGTTTAATATTATTGCTGCTACTTATCCATTTATCAGTAGGAGATGAGCTAGTGCTATTGCTGATAAGATGCATACTTTGCACATTGCGTACATAAGCAACTTTTACAGATGCAGTGTTGTTAAACTGGTAACCAAATGATAAACGAGGCTCAATATTCCAATAGGTTTGAAGAATTTTTCCTGTTGCAACTTGTATTGTGTCTATTACATTTCCATCTTTATCTAAGTTGTAATATTCGCTGCCACCCAACACGCTAAATGCTGTAAGCCTTGCTCCATAAGCAACAGAGAGTTTATTGCTTGCTTTCCAGTTGTTAGAAACATAAACAGCGTTTTCTAAACTTTGCTTGCGTGGTTGCTGGCTGCTGTTTACACTTGCAGTGTTGCTTGCTTGTATTTCCCCTGGTCTCACTTTATGAAAAATACTGCTCCATCCAAACTTAAAATTGTTTTTTGTGTTGATGCTGTACTGGTAATCCTGTTTAAGGTTCCAGTCTTGTATTTGAGAGAATATTAAAAAATTATTTTGCCCACTAGCAATGCTTACCTCATAGTTATAGTTGCTAAAAATGAGGGATGTGTTTAAAAATAACCTTTTATTAAAAATATGGTTCCATCTTAATGTGCCTGTTCCATTGCCCCAGTTTATACCAAACTGCCCACTAAAACCAAGTTTATCTTTGCCAAAATATCCACTCAGGTAAAGCCTATTTTTCTCATTGATTTCATAGTTTACTTTAGCATTAAAATCATAAAAATAAAGTATATTATTTTTAATAGCTGTGTCTTTACTAAGTGCTAAAAAAGCATCGGCATAAGTTCTTCTTGCACTCACTAAAAAAGAAGATTTATTCTTTTGAATAGGTCCTTCAAGATTGGCTTTGGCACTTATTAAACCAATGCTACCACTAAAGCCTAAGTCTTGGTTGTTGCCATCATTCATTTTCACATCCAGCACACTACTCAATCTTCCACCATATTGTGCAGGCATTCCACCTTTATAAATAGTTACATCTTTTATAGCATCGCTATTGAATGTTGAGAAAAAACCCAGCAGGTGAGAAGCATTGTAAACATTGGCTTCATCCAGCAAAATCTGGTTTTGATCTGATGTACCACCACGCACAAAAAAACCACTATTACCTTCGCCAGCACCTTTTATTCCTGGCAATAATTGAATGGTTTTTAAAACATCTTTTTCCCCAAAAAGAACAGGAATATTGCTTATTTCTTTAAGAGTTAATTTTTCAATACCCATTTGCGAGCCAAGAATACTACGACCACCACGAGTTGTTTTAATTACCACATCATTTAACGTAGTTGTTTCTTCTTTTAAAAAAATATTTTGAACAATATCCTTATCCAAGTTGAGTGTAAGTGTATCTGGCATTTTGCTCACACTGCTGTATATAATCGTATAATTTCCTTTGGGCAAGGTTAAAGAGTAAAAGCCATATTCGTTGCTCGATGTGCCAATGTTACTACCCAGTAGGCGAATGCTTGCAGCAATAATAGTTTCGCCAGTTTTTTTGGCTTTAATGCTACCACTTACAGTAAATTTTTGTTGAGCTTGTGTAGCTGTAAATGTTGTCAAAACGATTAATAGTGAGAACAATACTTTAAATTTTTTCATCTTTAGAGCCATTATTATTTGTGTGCAAATTTGAGTTGATTGGTTTACTGAATACGTTAATTTTTATAAACAGAAAAACAACAAAAACATTGCAGCTAAAAAAACAGTAAGCCCCTTGATTGAAATGCTAAAATGCGTTAACGAATCAGCAAAATGCCATATAGAACAACTTAGAAATGGGTTTGAATTATTGCGGAACATATTTGCACTATTAGGAAGCGTATTTGAATTGTCAGGGAACATATTTGAGTTATCAGGGGACGCTTGCGAATTGTCGAGGGATGCTTTTGAACTGTTGGGGAACGCTTTTGAACTATTGAGGTGGACAATTGGGCAAGAAAATTGGGTATTCTAAGACTTTAAATTGGCAAAACAAGACAAAATGTCGGTAGTCTGATAATTAATACAGCTATCCAATTTTTATGAAGTTTCATTTTAAAAATAGATGAACATAAACAAATAATATTTTAAGTAATTCTTCAAAATTAAACGGATAAAATATTGCTCGCAGACGGTAGGAAGTACGCAGAAATTGCATTACAAATTCTGCATTTTCTGTTCCTTCTGCGAGAAAAAAATATTATAAGATAGTTTTAGTGTGATTACTTATGCCCTAAGAATGATAAATATCCCATACTTTAATGTAACAATATTATTTTTGAAAAATGAAGAACATATTGCTTTTTGGTGCAGGCAAATCTGCCACGGTTTTAATAGATTATTTAAAAACACTTGCCGATAATAAAAACTGGAATGTAACAGTTGCAGACAACAGTTACGAGAATGCAAAAAGTAAAATAGGCACTAGCAAAAATGTAGTCCCATTTGCAATAGATATAGAAAACGAAGCTGCAAGAAAACAACTCATTATTGAGGCAGATATTGTTATTTCTTTAATGCCACCTCACCTGCATTACCTGATAGCATTGGACTGTATAGCTTTTAGCAAAAATTTATTAACAGCTTCTTACATTGATGAGCAAACAAAAGCCCTTGCCAATCAGGCAAAGGAAAAAGGTATTTTGTTTTTATACGAAATGGGTTTAGACCCAGGTATTGACCATATGAGTGCAATGCAAATCATTCATCATATTCATTCAATAGGGGGGAAGATAACATCTTTTCAATCCCATTGTGGTGGCTTGGTTGCACCAGAAAGTGACAATAATCCTTGGCACTATAAAATAAGCTGGAACCCACGCAATGTAGTGATGGCAGGCAAGGCAGGAGCAACTTTTTTGGAGAATGGAAAAATAAAAAATATTACCTATGAAAACCTGTTTGATGCAGCAAATATTGTTGCATTGTCCAACGCAGAAACATTGGCTTTTTATCCCAATAGAGATTCTTTGGGCTACATTGATACCTATGGGTTGCAAGGCATAGAAACCTTTGTGAGAACCACTTTAAGGCATCCTGAATTTTGCTTTGGCTGGAAAAATATTGTTGATTTAAAACTTACCGATGAAGACAAGATTTACGATACAACAGGAATGACTATTGCTCAGTTTTTTAAACTTCATTTCAATAAAAATGGATTCAATAATTGGTTAGATGAAATGATGATGACACGCCTCAACGCTGCCAAAGAAACAATGGAAAAGCTAATGCAAATTATGGAAGCTGAAGAAGAAGCAATGGAAGAAGGAGAACTACCCGAGCAAACTATAATGGTAGTTAATGAAGATGGAGTCCTTAATACTGTTGATGTAGATGAGGTAAAAGAAAACGCTGCTGAAATGGTTGCTGTAAAAATGAATGAAGCCAATTTGAGTTTAAAGCAACTATTTTATTTGGGTTTAGATGACAACGAAACCCTTATAAATATTGGGCTTTGTAGTGCTGCCGATGTGTTGCAATTTATTTTGGAAAAGAAATTAGTGCTTGCCGCCAACGATAAAGATATGATTGTGATGCTGCACGAATTTGAATACCAACTAAACGGCAAAACAAAAACATTAAAAAGCCTGTTAAAGGTTATTGGCAAAAACAACACACATACTGCAATGGCAAAAACTGTTGGTTTGCCATTGGGCATTGCAGCTAAATTAATTTTAGAAGAAAAGATTAATGAAACTGGTTTGCACATTCCAATTTTACCAAGCATTTACCAACCTGTGATGAAAGAATTGGAGAAGCATAATATTGTGTTTGAGGAAACAGAAGGGTAAGTCATCTTTTGTCTTTGGGGCTGCCATCCTTCATCTACCCATCAACAATAGTTCGGGGCTTTCGTTGCAATCTTTTGTTCGTACCTCTCAAAAGGATTTTCACTTCAATCCCGCAGCCTTTGGGCTTTTGTATTTCAATTAAGAATCAAGTTTATTTTGTTTGATGATAGCAATATATTTGTTCATTCGCAAACTATAGTAATTTACAAAATGAAATTATTTAAACAGCTATTAATACTAATTGCAGCTTTGGTTTTAAATATCCAAAACGGATATTGCCAAACAATAATAAAATTAGAAAAAGTAAATGGTGTTTATAAAATACCCTGCAAAGTGAATGGTATTTTAATGAATTTCATTTTTGATACTGGAGCATCAGATGTGTCTATTTCATTAACAGAAGCAAAGTTTTTAGAGAAGCAAGGGTTGTTGTCGCCAGCAGATTATATGGGCAAAGTAAAATATAGAATTGCCAATGGAGATATTGAAGAAGGAACTAAAATAATTTTAAGAAAAGTTTCTATTAATGGATTGATATTAGAAAATGTAGAAGCAAGTATTGTAAACAATCTGCAAGCACCACTTTTATTTGGGTTAAGTGCTATTTCTAAATTAGGTAAGGTTGTCTTAGAGGAGGATAAATTATTGGTCTATCCAAATAATTTAAAAACTGAAAGCACCCGTGATTTCAATGATAACTCAGATTTAACAATGCCTGATTATAAAAGTATTTTTTTAAGTTTAATTGGTTCGTTAAAAGCTAATAACATTAATAGCTTTAGAGAAAAATATGGGGACTTGGTCGATGTGAATTGGAATGATATTAAAGATGATATAATCAAAAAAAAAGAAGTCAAAGTAAATAATAGCATTCAAAAAAACAACAAAACTTATGTGGATTCCTCTTCTTTAATTCCTTCAAACCCAGTGTTTTTACTATATTGTTTCGGAGAAAGACATAGTATCAATTGGCAATCAATATATACGAATAATATTACTATTAATAAAGACTCCTCTAATGGTGAAATAATAATCGAGTTTAAATTTAATAATGATTATTATTTTATGAAATCCTATTACATCAGACATAGTGATACAGGAAGTTATAAATTTTCTATACCCGATAGTTTTGAAAGTGAAAGAATTTATTATTATAATAAATCAATAAAACTTGCAAAAAGCAGTAAGGATATTGAAGATAAAAATTCAAGAAAAGTGTATGATGAGCTGGTTGGGTGTGTTGTGGATAATTACAAATATTTTGATAATAGGGACAATCTTTATTTAGATATACAAGGCACAAATCACCCCGTTTACATTTATAACCAACGTGCTAAATATTTGTTTGACCAAGGCGATTACATCAATTCTATGGTTGATTTAAATAAAAGCATAGAAATAGAACTAAATTTAAGAATGTCACAGGAGTACGTTAATAGAAACAAAGAAAACCGACAATACAATTTAAAATTAGCTCAAGCTTATTTGTTGAGGGGTAAGTGTAAAGAGAATTTAGAAGATTTTACCAGTGCCATTTCAGATTTCAATAGATATATTAAATTACAACCACCTTGGTTTGATAACGAAGTCTACTTTCATAGAGGAACTTCTAATCTGCAAA
>JANYEP010000226.1 GCA_025363075.1 Chitinophagaceae bacterium
TATTCAAGGGATTTATCAGTTTCTAAAATACATACACTTTTGTTTGGCAAAACAGTAACAGGCTGTTTAGTCTTAAGGAGGCTTTAAAATCCAATATCCTTTTTTATTAAAGCCGATTTTGAAACTCCATTAAGACATAAACGCAAAATAGTTTGGTATCTACCAAACTTTGTTACCCTTGCAGTTTTTTTGAAAAAAGTTAAGCACAGTTCGTTTTTGAAATTCAATATCCTTTCTTGTTGAGATAAAGTATTCTCTATCTTCGTTAAATGATAACTATTGGAATAATTGAAGACGATCCAACTTTAAGGCGAAACTTGGAAGCATTTATTGCAACCCAAAAAGACACACTCCTCTCCTTTAGCCTTAACAGCGTTGAGCAGTTTTTAGACCGTAAAAACAGCTACGACGAGCCTTTCATTGTATTTTGCGATTTAGGATTGCCAGGTATTTCGGGCAAAGAAGGTATTACTTATATACGCCAACTTTGGAACGAAGTGTATATAGTTGTAATTACTGGAACCGACGACGAAAGAACAATTTATGACTGCATTGAACGTGGTGCTAATGGCTATGTTGTGAAACCATTTAGAGTGCAGGAATTAATGAATCAAATTGAAATTATTAGAAATGGTGGAGCATTATTATCGCCACAAGTTGCTTTAAAATTATTTAAGCAAATACAAAAACAAACAGTTGCTCTTGAAACAAGCAATTATGGATTTACTCCAAGGGAGAAACAAGTTGTTGACGAATCGCTAAAAGGTTTATCATACAAAGAAATTGCAAGCGTATTAGGCATTTCATCAACAACAGTTAACGACCATCTTAAAAACGTTTACAGAAAGATGGGCGTGAGAACGAAAGCAGAATTGATGCGGAAGATTTTAAAAACGTAAAGAACTATGACTCAAAAATCAACTATACAATCCAACCTACAGCTTGACCAAAGCTTGGATTTTATTTTTGAAACAGTTGAGTTAGCCGTTTTAGTAGAAAATGCCAACAGAGAAATTGAATTTGCAAACACGCTTTTTTGCAAATTATTTAACATCAGATTAACACCACAACAACTACAACATTCCAATATTCTTGATAATGCAAATAGCTTTAGTATGCAGTTTGAAAACGCTACTAATTTTGAAAAATCAATACAAGAAATTCCTGCAAAACAAGAGATTATCAGAGATGAAAAATGGAAGTTAAGAACGGGCAAAACCATTATTAGAGATTACATTCCAATATTTAAACAAAATGAGTTAAAAGGGCATATTTGGATTTACAGAGAATCTAAGTCTGCATTGGATTACAAAGCAATTGATAATACAACCTCTGCCATTGAAAATGCCTTACATTATTTGCCTACAGAAATTGCAATTTTTAATACAAAAGCACAAATAGTATTTGTAAATAAAGCATACATAAACAACAACGAAAAACGTTTATGGGCAAAGGGAAAAACATTGGCTCAATATTTTTCTTACGCCAATTTATCTGCACAAACAGCTATATTCAGAACAGAAAATATTAACAAAGCCATTGCAGAAAAGAAGCCTGTTAGCTGGGAAGAATTGACAATTACTCCATTTAAGAAAAAACAATATTATTTAAGAACTACTTATCCAGTTTTAAATAACAGTGGACAAGTAGAATCGGTAATTGAACAAAGCATTGATATTTCCTTTCAAAAAGAATTGTCAACGCAACTAAAAGAAGCATCCGAACATTTTTTTTCTACACTTAATAATGTTAACGATATTGTAATGCAGACCGATGGTGAATTGAAATTGGAATTCATCAACAAAGCCTGGGAAAATCTCACAGGTCAAAGGTTTGAAGAATATCAGGGCAAATCTATATTCGACGTTTTATCCATTACACGTTATGAATTGTATGGAAAAATGTTTGCCATTCTTTCTGGCGAAGCCAAAGAAAAAAATGGATTATTGTTGTTAAAAGGAAAAGATGGAAAAGAAAAGAGCCTACAGTACAATTTACAAAGCTCTTTTAACGTTGAAGCAAATAAACACGGCGTTTTGGCAACTTTAACAGACATTACAAAACAACAATTGCAGGAGACACAGCTTTTAGAATTGGTGAAGCGTGAAAAAGAATTGAATGAACTAAAAACTGCGTTTGTAAATATGGTATCTCACGAGTTGAGAACACCATTAACTGTTATTTCTTCAAGTGCCGAAATTTTAGACTTGATGCTACAAGCTGGCAAAGGTACTGATGAGGTTTCTATTTACACAAAACAGATTATTGATGAAGTAGAAAAGATGACTGCTTTTATGCAAGACCTTTTGATGGTTAGCAAAATTGAAGCAGGAAAAATTGAAATTAATCCGAGCGAAACTGATGTTGTAAGTTTTGTAAATAATGTTATCAACAATGGTTTTAATACTTGGAAAGATGGGCGAAAAGCAGAATTAATAATCAAGCGAAACCCAATAGTAGCAAGCATTGACGAGAATATTTTGCAACACGCTTTACAAAATTTATTGCAAAATGCCTTTAAATATTCATCAGGTAAAAGCAACGTAAAAGTGAGAATTGCATTCTCTAAAACTTACTACACAATTTCTGTTATTGATGATGGAATTGGTATTCCATCTGCAGAAATGGAGAAGATGTTTACATCATTTTTTAGAGCTACAAACACAGGCAATATAAGTGGTACAGGCATTGGCTTAATTGTTACAAAATATTTTACCGAGCAACACAAAGGTTCTGTAAATGTTAAAAGCAGTATTAATAAAGGCAGTATATTTACACTTAAACTGCCCTACAACAGCAAATGAAAAATATAACGGTATTAGTTATTGAAGATGAAGTTGCTATCTTAAACAATATCTGTACTATTCTACAAATTTCTGGTTACACCTGCATTAAAGCATCCAATGGTGCTATTGGCTTAGAGGCCTTATCTACAAACAATCCCAATATTATTCTCTGCGATGTAATGATGCCTGAGATGGATGGCTTCGAGGTATTAAAAAATGTGAGGGGAAATACTGCAACCCAAACCACTCCTTTTTGTTTTTTATCAGCACGTGCCGATGTAGTTGATATTGATTATGGCTTATCACTTGGAGCAAATGGCTACATAACAAAGCCATTTTCTGCAAAAGATTTAATTGAAACCGTAGGAAGATTATTAGACTAAAATTCATTTATAAGAAAAGCCACAAGTTGTGTAATTAACTTGTGGCTTTTCATTTTATAATAAGTAAAGTTTACTTAATTAATCCTGCAAAATAACCAACTGTGCGTACCAATTGACTTACATAGCTCATTTCATTATCATACCAACTTACAACTTTCACCAATTGATGATCGCCAACAGTTACAACTTTAGTTTGTGTTGCATCAAATAATGAACCATAAGAAATACCAATAATATCACTACTTACAATTTCATCTTCAGTATATCCAAAGCTTTCGTTGCTTGCTGCTTTCATTGCTGCATTTACTTCTTCAAGTGTAGTTTTCTTTTCAAGAATTGCAGTTAATTCTGTAACAGAACCTGTGATAGTAGGAACACGTTGAGCTCCACCATCAAGTTTGCCTTTAAGCTCTGGAAGTACCAATCCTATTGCTTTTGCAGCACCTGTGCTGTTAGGGAC
>JANYEP010000245.1 GCA_025363075.1 Chitinophagaceae bacterium
TGGCGTTGTTGGGGGATTCGAGTTCCGTCAGCCGATAACCGAAGTTGATGATTGCAATATTGCTGATGTTTTATTCATAAGCCAAATTTATAACGTCCTGCCCAAACTAAAGCACAGTAGCGAACAAATGTTGAGGCAATATTCGTCAAGCCCCAATAATGCCAAACCTAATGTTGGCAGTAGTTGTTTTCTGTCAATTCGTTTTGTCTTTTAATTTTAGTTTTTGTTCTTTAAAGTCAACTCGTATTAGTCCTTTGTTAAAAGGTAATGTGTCTAAGTAAATAGAATACATTAAATGAACAAAATTGCTGTCAGTATTTTCAAAGCCGATGTCAAATGTCTTTTTTTTAGTATCCTTATAAATATGAAACTTGCTCCAATATTTATTGTACTTGGTCGGCAACGCAAAGTCATAAGATTCGCTTTTATTTTTATTCTTTGCTTTGATATGAAATATTTGAATGTATTTTCCTTCAATGTCAACTGTTTTGTCTGCAATAAGTGAAACTGTAAATAGTTGAAAATTATTATCTTCTTTATGAAATATAGAGTCTGTCGAAATAACAAATTTTGCAGGTGGTGGTGGTGGCATTGGTTCCATATTACCACAATAACAAGTGTCTTTGTTTTGTAGAACCACTTTAGCTGGTTTTGATTTCTCTGTTTGCTTACAAGAAGTCAAATTTAACAAAGTCCAAAAAATAAGAAAACACAGCCAAAATTGTTTTATCATTTATGATATTTTAAATGGAGATTTTACAATTACTGCCAACGAACAGGGCTTTGCGATGTTGGGGAATCAGCATCCCGTCAGCCCATAGCTGAAGCTCAATGGTTGCAATATTGCTAATGTTTTATTCATACGCCAAATTTATAACGTCCAGCTGGAACTGAAGCACAAAAAAATTACAAAAGTTGAAGTTCCAAAGTCAAGCCCCAATATTGCAAAACCAGATGTTGGCAGTAGTTTTATTGTAATCTCCAATTCTTCCCATTCAAATCATCAAAACCAATAATTCCAGCATTTTGGTCATAATAAATAACGTTTACATTTCTTGGAATTGCTGGTGGCAAAATGTTCGGTTCTAATGTTTGTAGTTTATTGGAATTTATCATTCTAACACTATTATAAGTCTTTGAGTTGATAGTCATACTTGAAACTGAAAGACCAAAGTCAATGTTTATTGTCTTGCTAAAAGTGTCTGTTCCATTAAAGCCATTCCATAAAGGAAAAGTCATATAAGCCCTAAATGTTGGTGTCCCTACAATTGGGTATTGAGTCTGATAGTTAGAGCCAACAGGATACTTTTCAATGTTAATTTCACAGTCAGACCAAGTGTAACCTTGAGTTGTGTATTGCATTAAAATTTTTTGTCTGTCGTAATGGAAATAAGTTGTGTTTCCACCAGAAAAAGTTCCAGTTGAATAATCTGTTTTACCACTTTGATAGTCTCGAACATAAAAATTTATTGTATCATTGTCTTGATTTTTGTATTTAAGAATACTATTGTTTGTTAGTGAACTTACGAGTTTCAATTTATCATTATCTGTAAACTGATAATAAGGTAAACCATCGTCTGTTGTAGTTTTTTTACAGCCAATAAAAGTACTCAAAAACAGAAATAATGTTACAATAAATGCTGTAGTTTTCATATTTAAGATTTAATGATTTGCAATAGTCTTAACTTGTTACGTCTAAATAAGATATTTGTTACAATCTGAATTTTCAAACAAGGTTGTTCTCAAAAATTACTGCCAACGCGAAAATTTATGATATTAGGCGTACTACCAAATATTTTTTCACTATTGAAAATAAGCGTTTTAGTCTTCGCCTTTTTGTATTGTTATTGGCACAATCCACTCTCTTCGCTTTTTGTATTGTTGCTTTCACCAATCTATTTTGCCCTTATTAAACAAATCGTCTAATGAACTAGGAGACGTTGCTGCGAAAAAAAGTTTGTATCTATCCTTGCAAGGATAGTAGTTCAAACGACTTTCGTCATCGCAGCGTCTCTTTTCAAAGCTTTTACAACAAAGCAAAGGATGCTATAGTAGTTATGCAATAATACCATAAAAACAACAAAGGCTACCCGTAGGCGGCCTTTGTTGCTATCAATTATTAACCAATTAACTTATTTCTTTCCCACCATCAATTTAGCAGCATTATATTTAACATTGTCTCCTTCTAAAGTAACGATGTATAAACCACTTGCTAAACTATTATCAATTGCAATTGAGTTAACACCTTTTGTTGCATTGATGAATTGTGTTTTAACAACTCTGCCTGTTGCAGCTTCTGTAACTTTCAACACTAAAGCTTGTGCAGCATCGCTGGTAAATGCAACTGTAAATTTACCTGTTGTTGGATTGGGATAAATACCCAAAGTTGCAGTTAAACTTGCATTCACAACATCTATTTTACTAAACCTTGCATTGCTGATGCTTGCTGTCATTGTAGTTGGCACGCCACGGCTATTGTTGAAGCTAAAGTTTACTGCTGTAATTTCATTGGCATTTACAGGTGTGTTATACTTGCCTGACTTGAATTTAGCAAGTGAAATAGCATACTCTTGATTGCCTTCTAAATTCATTGTGTAGCTATATTGGTTTTTCCAATCTGTAATGTTATTGCTAACAAGTGTAACTGTTACAGAGCCTGCTCCTGTTGCATTTGCATTAAACTTAATACTCTTGTAGCTGCTAATGTCTAAAGCATTGCAACCAGTTCCAATGGTTTTATAAACACTAAAATAATCTTTGGTATTTGCACTGAAAGATACATTTCTCATTAAGCGATATTCATCTGCATTTGCATTGGTATTTCCATCTGCTGATACAGTGAAATTGTTCAATGAAGTTGATGCACTATAACTGTTGCTCCAAGTGCCGTCATTCAAATACAACATATCGGTTTTATTGTTGTTGATGTATAAACTGATGGTTGCTTCATAAGCATCTTTTACATCAAGCTGCACTGTTGATTGATTGGCTGCAAGATTAGTGATAGGAACTATTTTAACAACCTCAGCACTTGTTTCTGTAAGCTTTTGTTTCAGTTCAAAATAACCAGTAGTTGCCGTTGTGTTGTTTTGAATGGTTAATGAAATAGTGTTTTCATTTCTCTTGCCTTTTGATACATAAGCAGCTGGTAAATCATTAGCAGTATTTACTTGTGTAATAGTGCCATTTGCCTCTAATTTTTGAAGAATATCATTCGCCATACTTTGTGCCATATCATAGCTTACTGCCCACAATTGGAAGTTGTATAATTTCTCGTCTTGTTGATAGTCATCAGTAAACCATTTGCTTTGTAAGCTAATGCTGTTGCGGTTTGCAGCAGTTCCTGCACTTAGGTTAATAGCATATTCTATTTCGCCACTGCATTGTTGCACCTTGTATGCTACAAGGTTGCGACCTCTTACATTCACTGTTTTTACTTCCAGTAAACTTGCACCTTTTAATCTATCGCAAATTGGTTTAGTGTGTGCATATACATCACCTAAAGTTTTTGTTGCAAATGTTACAGCCTTAGTAGTATTTGCCTTTGTATAATCTATTGCCAACACTTCAACAGCATTGGTAATATTGGTAAGATCAGTTGGCGTTGTAATGTAGGCTGCATCAGTATTTTCAACACTTGCAGGCACTAAAGAACTTAACGTTAAACTGTTTGCACCATTTACTATTGCACCACTTTGCGTGAACTTATTATTGTTGTTGTAAGCATTTGTTGTTACTACACTATGAATAGCATTTCCATATAATCTTACAGCTAATGCATCACCCAATGTTTTTGTTTCTAAACCACCACCCACACCAGAAGTAACATTGTTGCTGCAAGTATCAACAGTTACATTTTGTGTTGCATAACCATTATTTGCATAACAGTTATTGATGGTATCTTTATACACAGCCCAATAGCTTCCTATGGCTGCTGTTGTTGGATGAGATACAACATTGGCTGCTGTTGCAGGATTGCCAGTGTGCCATTCCAAGATTGTATTATTAGGTTTTGTACAAGTTAATGTTATTGTTGTTAAGTCATAAGTTAATGTTGTTGGCGAACCTGTGCAAGCATAACTTGTGATTAAGCAAGGTGCTGTTAATCCTGCATTGCAGGTAGTGTTGCAAGTTGTTACTGTTACTACAACTGGTGCAGATTGTGCAGACCAGCAACCACTTCCGTTTGTTCCTGCTAAAGTATATGAACCTGCTCCTGTTGAATCTAAAGTTAAGCAAGCTGCAACGCCATTTGGTGCAGCAATGGCTACTCCATTTTTATACCATTGATAATTACTCCATCCATAAACTGTAGGACACATCTGCATTGTAGCTCCTTTGCAAATAGGATTTGTACCCATATTTACCGCAGGTGCAGGATTGCCAGAAGGTGCAGTCATATTAATATTCATTGTATCCTTACCACCACCTGTTGTGTAAATAAAACTAATCGTTCCAACAAAAGGTGCAGTAGGTAATGTTACCACAGCAACACCACTATCTGTTGCACTTAAAGTTGCACTTGAAGGATTGCTTGCCACTGAAGTCCAGGTTCCAGTTGTTGGTAGGCTTCCACGAATAGTATCAGTTAAAATACCACTACCACAAGCAAAGCTGTGATCTGCACCAGCGTCTGGTTTAGGGTCAATTGAGAATATCAATGTGGCAGCACTATCGCAACCAGCAGCATTTGTTAAATGAATTGTATATGTTCCTGCTGTGGTATATGTTGTTCCATTAAAAGTATATGAACCACCGAAAGGCACAGTAGCATTGGTTGTTGATGTTGTATTTGCTTTTACTGTTAAGTTTAAAGTAGCTGCACTGTCGCATCCTGCTGCATTTGTAAAGTGTGCAGTTTGTGAGCCAGCAGCATTAAACGTTAAACCATTCCAGGTGTAAGGCAATGCACTTGGGCAAATGCTTGTGTTGGTTGTTGATGTTGTGTTTGCTTTAACAGTTAAGTTTAAAGTTGCAGCACTATCGCAACCATTTGCATTTGTAAAATGTGCAGTTTGAGAGCCAGCAGCATTAAATGTTAAACCATTCCAACTATAAGGTAAAGCACTTGGACAAATGCTTGTATTAGTTGTTGACGTTGATGTTGCCAACACAATCAATCCTAAAGTAGCAGCACTATCGCAGCCAGCAGCATTGGTAAAATGTGCAGTTTGTGAACCCGCAGTATTGAATGTTAATCCATTCCAGGTGTATGGCAATGCTGTTGGGCAAATGCTTACAATGCTTGTAGATGTTGAGTTTGCAAGAAGTGATAAGTTCAATGTTGCCAAACTATCGCAACCATTTCCAATACTGATATATGCAGTTTGTGAACCCGCAGTATTGAATGTTAATCCATTCCAGGTATATGGTAATGCACTTGGGCAAACACTCATATTAGTTGATGAAGTTGATGATACACTAAGGTTCAATGTTGCTGCACTATCGCAACCATCTGCATTTGTTAAATGTGCTGTTTGAGAGCCTGCTGCATTAAATGTTAAACCATTCCAGCTGTAAGGTAAATCAATTGGGCAAACCGTTGTATTGGTTGTTGATGAGGTTGATGTTGTTACTGTCAAATTCAATGTTGCTGCACTATCGCAACCTACACTATTTGTTAAATGAACTGTTGATGTGCCACTTGCATTTAATGTTAATCCATTCCAATGATATGGTAATGATGATGAGCAAATGCTAACATTCGTTGTTGATAAGCTTGGAGAATTAACAGTTAAATTTAAAGTAGCTGCACTATCACAACCTACGCTATTCGTTAAATGTTTTGTTTGAGAACCAGCAGCATTAAATGTTAGACCATTCCAGCTATAAGGCAATGCACTTGAGCAAATGGTTGTATTGGTTATTGATGTTGATGTTGGTTTAACTGTAATGGTTACTGTGTTTGAATTTACAGCACTACATACACCATTTGTAACAACAGTCCTGTAGTAAGTTGTACTGCTTAAATTGGTTGCTGTGTATGGCGATGATGTTGCACCTGCAATATCTGCAAAAGTTGAATTGTTTGGTGATGATTGCCATTGAATAGTTCCAGTATTTCCACTCAAAGAAACATTAGAAGTATTTGTGCCATTACAAACAGAAGTTGTACCAGCAGCAGTTCCTGCAACTGATGCCTGATAAATTGTAATGATACCGACACCACTTATTGCAGTGCCACAACTTCCATTGGTTAGTATTGCTCTGTATCTTCTTGTTGCACTAATTGCAGAATAACTTAATGTAGCTGTAGTGTTGGCAACATCTGTCCACACCACACCACCATCGGTAGAATATTGCCATTTTGAAACAGTACCTGTATAGCCTGAAAGTGTTAGTGTGCCTGAGTTTGAGCCACCACAATATCCTACACTATTTATGCTACCACCTACTGGTGCAGTACCAGAAATTACACTAATAGTATAACCACTTGTGTAAACAGTATTAGAACAACTTAACACTACAGTTCTAAAATAATATGTTCCTGCTGTTGCCAAATTGTAAGATAAAGATGTTGTTGTATTTGCTATATCTGTTACGCCAGAAGAAAAATTACTTGTTGTTGAAACCTGCCATTTTACTATGCTTCCACTATATCCATTTAAAGTAAAGTTTACATTGGCACCATTACAAATAGTGTTATTATCTGCAACAATATTTCCTGCAACAGCATTGCTCACATTAATGTAAGTTGATGAAGTTCCTAAACCACTACAACTTGAAGTGTTCACCACTGCTCTGTAATAGGTATTTTGTGAAATATTATTTACGGTATAAGTTGTAGATGCGCTACTTGCTATATCAATGGCAGTAGATAAAAAGTTATCGTAAGAATATTGCCATTTAACAACAGAGCCGCCACTTGCTAAACCACTTAATGTAAGTGTTGTACTATTCGTGCCAGAACATACAGTAATATTCCCACCAGTTATTGTACCTGATGGAGCTCCTGTTATTGCTAAGTTTCTTGTAAACACAACTTGTGCAGATGTATTGTCTGTTGACATTCCACCATACTCAACAACTGTATAATATCCTTGTGAACCATTCAAATCATTCCAAGTGCCACTGGCAACATAAATTTCACCAAAATTTTCTACACCAGCATTATTTGGTTCGCCACCAGCCCAGCTATGATATTGACCTGAAACCGTTACAGGGCTGCCATTTCCATTAGAAAAGTTTGTTCCTTTTTCAGGGCCAGTAACAATATACCAATGTCCTTCAGCAGCAGATTGATTTGCATAAGTTGTAGTGCCTGTTGCAGTGTTAATATAATTGTAGTCATCAGCAGCACCAATCCAACTATCACTTGCCAAAATTTTAGAAACAAAGCTATTTTCAGCAGCAGAAGTAATAGTTACCATATAACCTTGTCTTCCAAAATATGAACTGTTGTTGGCATTCGTGTAACCAGTTACCCAGTTTGAAGTTGAAGGTGATAATTGATAAAAGTGTCCATTTAATGGATTATAAAATTTTGCCCCTGCAATAAAACTTACTTGTCTTTGTTCTGGATAGCAAGTTGCAGATGTTGTTCTGATAGTTACTGTTCTTAAAAATGCTTGCCAGCTGGCAGCATCTGTAGTTCCAGTAAACTGAATACTTTTTGATGTTGTGTTAAAAGCACCTGCACTAATGCCAGAAGGCAATGCACCACTATAACTCAACACATCACCACTGGTATAACTACCAGTAATCTGAACAACAAATCCAGCAATTGTTCCATCTGATGAGATGGTTAAATTGGGGTCAACAACAGTTACAATATTGTTGCTGATTGAACTGGTAGAACTTGTGCCATTTACAGCAACAGTTGTAGCAGTTTGTGCTATTATTCTTGTGATGAACACAGAACACAATAACATTAGAAGGAGTAATGGTTTTTTCATTTTATTGATTTTGATTTGGGGTTATATATTAAGTAACAAAAAGCTAATCGCCATTTAGTAAATAATATCTTATTTACCAACCATTGTTTACTTAGGGGATAGATATTGTTGTTTTCAAACTCCAAAAAATGGAGGTGTAGTGTACGGGGATAAATTGCTACATCTACACAAAGTGCAGAATATGCTTTAACAAGAACGTCCAAGTTGATCAGTTTATTGTTTGCAGAACAAAAAGCAACCGATAATATTGAATTTATATCAACTACTCGTTCCCTTATTTTTGCTTTCTAAAATTTTCTAATAATGAGTAAACAAGCATTTGTTTTTCCTGGTCAGGGTTCTCAATTTAAAGGAATGGGCAAAGCCCAATTTGATAGTAGTGATGCTGCTAAACAGCTTTTTCAACAGGCAAATGATATTTTAGGATTTGATATAAGCAAGGTAATGTTTGAAGGTACAGATGAAGAACTCAAGCAAACCAATGTTACTCAACCTGCTATTTTTCTTCACTCAATTGTTGCATACAAGAGTATTGAAAATCCAATGCCTGATATGGTTGCAGGTCATTCACTTGGTGAATTTTCAGCATTGGTTGCAAATGGTGTTTTGAATTTTGAAGATGCTTTAAAGTTGGTAAGTATTAGAGCGACAGCAATGCAAAAAGCTTGTGAACAAAACCCAAGTACAATGGCAGCAGTGTTGGCTTTAGCTGATGATAAAGTAGAAGAAATTTGTGCAGCCATTCAAAATGAAACCAATGAAGTTGTTGTTGCTGCAAATTATAATTGTCCAGGGCAATTAGTAATTAGCGGTTCTATAAAAGGCATTGAAATTGCTTGCGAAAGAATGAAAGCTGCTGGTGCAAAACGTGCATTGGTTTTGCCTGTTGGTGGTGCTTTTCATTCACCATTAATGTTACCTGCAAAAAAAGAATTAGCAAATGCTATTGAGGCTACACATTTTAATAACCCATCTTGCCCTATTTACCAAAACGTAGTGGCAACAGGTGTTACAGACCCAGCGATAATTAAACAAAACTTGATTGCACAACTTACTGGTGCTGTTAAATGGACACAAACTGTTCAAGCAATGCACACAGATGGAGCAACAAAATTTATTGAGGTTGGACCTGGAAAAGTGTTGCAAGGATTGGTACAAAAAATAGTGAAAGACGTTGTGGTAGAAGGCGTGAGTTAAAAATATTTTCAATTAAATAAAATAGCCCAAGCTCAAACTTGGGCTATTTTATTTATACTTTAACAATGCTTCTTCCATTATTTCATAAACCTTTTGTTTGAGCATCACCAAGTCCTTTGATGTTAAACTATGCACAGAAACTTCTTCAAGGTAAATGGCTCTGTTTTGCCCCATTGTTAAGCTAAAAATACTGTTATAATGTAGTCGTTTTACAGTATCAATAAAGATGATTGGTTTAATATCGGTCTGCGTTTCAATAGCAATTCTAAAAGCACCATCATAAAAATCTTTTAAGGGTTTTGTAGTTTCGTTAAAAGTTCCTTCAGGAAAAATAAAAACTGAAATCTTCTTTGCCAGTGCAGCTTTCAAGGCTCTTACACTTTTTGCACGTTTTGTAGAATCACTTCTGTCAACTTGTATAACTGCTGCTTTATAAATCCAACCAAATACGGGAATTTTAACCATCTCGTATTTCCCCAAAGCCCTAAAAGGTTGGTGAATTGAAAGAAATGCAATTGGAATATCTAAGTATGAAATATGATTTGCAACAAAAATATATTGCTTGTTATTATTGTGTGGTGCAGCATAAATTTCTTTGTGTTTAATGACAACTGATATGTACCAAAGTCTTGCCCACAAAGCACAAATTCTGTAAATAATATTTCCACCTTTTATGCTAAACATTGCTGCTATAAAAACAAAAGGGAGTACCAAAAACATAATAGCAACAAATGTTACAAAGCCATAAATGCTGAAAATAAATTTTATGGTTGCTAAAATATATCTCAAAACAAATGGGTTAAAATGATTTTAATGGGTAAGTATTTGCACAAAATAATTTGCAGGAAAATTAAATATTGCTGGATCTATTGTTTTATTAAAAATACCAAACACAGTACTTCCTGTTCCTGTCATTGAAGCAAAAATTGCATTGTGATGATAGAGTATTTGTTTAATATCTTCAACAGCTGAATACTTTTTAAACACTGGCTTTTCAAAATCGTTGATCAATTCTTTTCTCCAAGTTGAGATAGGTTGTTGAATAATTTCTTCAACAGATTTCTTCGACTTTGATGGAACAATATTGCCAAAAGCCCACGCAGTTGAAATATGAATTTTGGGATTGATAACAATAATTTGATAAGCAGATAAATCTATATCAATTGCTTTCAAAACCTCGCCACGTGATGTAGCAAAACAAGGTTTATTTAAACTAAAAAAAGGGCAATCACTTCCTAACTGCAAAGCATAGTTAATGAGTTGTTCATTTGATAAATTCAAATTAAATTTATCATTCATCAACATCAAAGCAAAAGCTCCATCTGCACTACCACCACCAAGTCCAGCACCCATTGGAATCGCTTTGTGCAAGTGCATTTGGATGGATGGCAAATCAAAATCTTTTTTCAAAAGTTTGTATGCCTTGACACATAAATTTTGTTTAATGTCGCCCTCAATTGTTAAACCAGTTGTGGTAAAAGAAATATCTTTTGTTGCATCTTCAGCAACAATTATTTCAAGTGCATCTTTAATGTTAATAGGTAGAAAAACAGTTTCAATATTATGAAAGCCATCATCCCTTTTCTCAACAACATTGAGTCCAAGGTTTATTTTACAGTTAGGGAAAGATATCATCTTTAATTTTTCTTTATAGCAAAGGATTACAAACATATATCAATGTTTAATTTTTGCGAATACTATTTTACAAACTTCATTGGGAATATTTATTTTTTGATAAGTTTTATACACATTAAGCATTGCCGATATTATTATCATAAATTCGCCTATCAAAATCTATCCATTATGGCAGTGTTAAAATTCAGGGCTTATTTAGAAGAAGATGAATCTGTTTACAGAGATATTGCTGTTAAGCATACCAGTTTTTTTACTGATTTGCATTTCAATATTCTTAAGTCTTATGAGTTTGATAACAAGCATCAGGCAACGTTTTACAGAAGCAACGACAACTGGCAAAGAGGTAGAGAAATTAGTTTTGAAACCTACAATAGAGACTATGTTGCACAGCCATTACTAATGCACGAAACAACCATTGGCAGCGAAATAAAAGATACCAATCAAAGGTTTATTTACGAATATGACTTTGAAAAAAAATGGATTTTTTTGGTTGAGTTAATTAATATTTCCAAAGAAGAAGACCCGCGTTTATTATACCCTGCTTTAATTAGAAAAGAAGGAATTGGACCTCAACAATATGGTGCTAAGAGCTTGCTTGGCGACCGCTTTGCAGACATTGAAGAAAAATATGATTTAAAAGAAACACTTGAAGGTTTTACTGAAGAAGGTGAAGGTGTTTCAACAGAAAGTGGCGAAGAATAACCTTAGAGAATTTATACTTCTATTACATAGCTGGTTTTGTGCTGCAAAAAAACATAAAGTATTAAAATAAAGTAAACTTAATTTTGTTTACTACTTTAAACACACAGCACAATGAAAAAATATTTTTTCTCTCTCAGCATTTTATTTGCAACTAATATTTGTTTTTCTCAACAAGCAAATACTGTTCAAACCCAGGCACAGCAATACTTAGATGCTTACAACATTTACTACAAAGATTTAAGATATGCTGATGGTTTAGCACAATGGGAAATGCTCACTCACATTGTTGCTGGCGATACAATGGCTCAACACAATGCCGATGAAGCTGGAAAAAAACTGGCTGCTTTTACTGGTAGTAAAGCCAATATTGATTCTGTAAAAAAATATCTTTCTTTAAAAAAAGAATTAACAAAACTGCAAATCACACAGTTTGAAGCTATTCTTTTTAACGCTGGTGGAAGTCCTGAAAGTGCTGCTGACATTGTATCTAAAAGAATTTCTACAGAGAACCAACAAACCTCTAAACTATATGGTTTTAAATTTAGTGTTGATGGCAAACCCATTAACACAAGCTATATTGACAGTGTGTTGAGCAATAGTGATAGTTTAAAAGATCGTTTAAAAGTATGGCAAGCAAGTAAAGAAGTTGGTAAAGATTTAAAAAAAGGAATGGATAGTTTACGCATACTTCGCAATGCAAGTGTAACACCATTGGGCTATAAAGATTTCTTCGATTACAATGCAAAAGAATATGGTTTAAGCTCAGATGAAATACTACAAATTACCCATCAATTTATAAAAGAATCCTGGGCATTGTATAGAGAGTTGCACACTTGGACGAGGTATGAACTGGCAAAAAAATATAAGCAAGATGTGCCTGATTTTATTCCTGCACATTGGTTGCCTAATCGTTGGGGGCAAGACTGGAGCGAGTTGGTAAATGTGCAATCTCTCAACATTGATTCTGTGTTAAAAGCAAAAGGTGCAGAGTGGATGGCACGCAAAGGAGAGGAATTTTATACAAGCCTTGGCTTTGCCCCATTGCCAAAAACATTTTGGGAAAAAAGTAGTTTATACCCTGTGCCTGCAAATGCAGGATATAGCAAAAACAACCACGCTTCTGCTTGGCATTTAGATTTGGATAAAGATGTTCGTTCATTACAAAGCATTGTACCAACAACCGATTATTGGAGTACCGTTTTGCACGAGTATGGTCACATTTATTATTACCAGTCTTACAGCAATAAAAATATTCCTATTGTGTTGCGTACTGGTGCAAATCGTGGTTATCACGAAGCATTTGGAACAATGATTGGGCTTGCTTCTTTGCAAAAATCTTTTCTTGAAAATCTTGGTTTAATTAAAAAAAATCAACCAACAAACGACACCTTAAAATTATTGAAAGATGCTTTAGATTACATAGTTCGTATTCCTTGGGGAAGTGGCGTTATGACAGAGTTTGAGTATAAATTGTACACCAAAAACCTCCCTATAAATGAGTATAATAAAGAATGGTGGAGTTTGGTGAAAAAGTTTCAAGGCATTGTGCCACCAACAACTCGTGGTGAAGAATATTGTGATGCTGCAAGCAAAACACATATTACAGATGATGCTGCACAATATTATGATTACTCATTTGCGAATGCATTGGTGTTTCAATTTCACAATTACATAGCAAAAAATATTTTGCATCAAGACCCACACGCAACCAACTATTGGGGTAGTTTAGCTACTGGTGCTTTCTTAAAAAATATTATGAATAAAGGGGCGAGTGTTGATTGGAATGAATTATTAAAAAGCAGCATTCGCACAGGTATGAGTGCAAAACCAATGGTTGAATATTTTTCGCCTGTAATGATTTATTTAAAAAGAATTAACGCTGGTAGAAAATATACTTTGCCCGAACAACTGGAATTTTAAGGTAAGATTATTTTGAAGTTTGAACTTGGTTATTCTTCTTTTCAAATGGACTGCTATTAAAGTCTTTTTTGTAAGTAATACCTACTCCTTGGCGATTTCTTCTACCAAGGTTATTACCACTAATATCTAAACTATTTTTACTAAATAATATTAGCAATACATTTTTATCGCTATTCAAACTCCATTCCACATTCCAATCTGGTAGCCACTGAAAGTTGCCAGATTGTGCAGTTGTTTGTGTGTTTGGGCTGAAATTAAAATCAAAATCACTACCAAATGTTAAACGTACTTTATCGCTAAAAAAACTTTTGCCAATTTTAAATTTTACATTGTATCTGTCGAATGTATTTGATGTTGCAGTGATACCTTGAGAAAACAAATCGCCACTACTATAAACTGATGAAGCCAAATCAAATTGAAGGCTTTTATCTTTTGTAATTTTATATAATAAGTTAGTGAATTGCTTGTTGATTTGTTTAGTAACAAGAGCCGAAATACTATTAAGCCCAATAGATGAAAAGTTAGTTTGTGCTACACTTGCATCACCATAAGGAGCAAAAGAGTTAAAGACAATCAGGTAAGTAACTTGTTTCAACATTTCGTTATCATCGCTTTCCATTTTTCTTCTAAACCTATCAAATGTATCATCATTTTTTATAGGGCTATTCGCTGGAAAATCAAACTTAAATCTAAAATCTGGTTTTGTTAATTTGCCAGTTAAAGAAGCAATTACATAAACATCATCACGATAGTTAGATGTGGTAGTGCTAAAAGATGCTTGTGTTTGCAAATCCTTTAAGCTCACATTTTTTGCTTCATACATAGCATCAATATGTATGTTAGCATTCATTGGATCTCCATCCCATTCAATATAGTTATTGTCATTCTTGCTCAATAAAAATGGCTTTCTTACAATAGATTGAAAGTTGAAATTATAACTTCCATCTTCAATATTGTACTTGCCACGCATATCCATTCTTTCTGTAGTTCCCACTCGCATTTTCAACCTCCCATTTCCTCTTGCATTTATCACATCTCCATTTGCTTCATCAAGCACCACATCTATGTTTACTTTATTATTTGCTATTAAATCAAGGTCAACTAATACATTAAAATTGCTTTGCTTTTTAGCATCAACAATTTCCTCTCCTATTGGCTTAAATACAATAAAATCGGCATCGCTCGATTCTCTACTATTTCCATTAGGGAGCGTAATATGAGATTCGTCTGTTGCTTCACCACTTATTGTCATTTTACAATTATCCTCTGGCCCTCTAAAAGTTAATGCAGCTTTTCCTGTTACGTTGCCATAGAACTGTTTATTATCAACAGCTTTAGTATTTAACATTAGTAATCTATTGGTAAATAAATCAAAGTCGAAGTACATATTTTTAAAGTGCTTTTCATACAACTTGCCTTTTACAACACCAATATGTCCCAATGTATCTTTAATGTTAAATTCTCCAAAGTCAATACCATCTTCATCAAATGAAATATCAGCAGAATCAATGTTGTAATAAACCTGTGTGTAGTTTACTTTCATTCCAGCATTTCGTAATTTAATTTTTCCTGCTAAACTCAATGCAGATGACTTACCTGTAACAGCTAATTTACCAGTTGCAAAACCAGTAAGATTGCTAAAAACATCGCTGCCAATTAGTTTTTGTACTAAATCTATTTTTGAGTTTCTTAAATTTAAAATAGTGCTAATAGGTGTGCCACCACTGTCTCTTAGGTTGAATAATCCACTTCCAGAAAAATCAAAATCTTTATTGAACGACTCAACATTTGTTGATAAAATTCCATCCTTGCTATTATAGTTTGATACAATATGCACAAGCCCTACAGAGTCTTCTCCCAATCTAAATTGATCAATTTTAATATCGCTATTTGCCTTTAGTTTGCCAAACACATCATCTACATGAATAGTACCATTTGCAATACCTTCAATAGGCACATCTTTTGCAATTAAAAATGCTATATCGCCAGCAACAACATCCTTCAATTTAACATCTAAACTACTTGTATTTCCTCCTTCATCTGGTTTTGTTTCCAATGTTATTTCTTGAAATCCTTGCACAAATTTTACATTCTTGGCTTCAGTCAAGTTTTTAGTAAAACTAATTTCGCCTTCTTTATCCAAGTTCCATTTTTTTTCATTTAAAATAAATGATGACGGATTAAATTTTATCTTGATACCATTTGGCGAAGTTTCAACATTTGCATTGAGGTCTGCTTCGTTTAAAGTATTACTGGCTCTGGTTTTGATGGAAATATCAGACAAATCATTATTTGAAACAATTGAGATATTAGAATTGGGAAAACTTAAACTGTCACTCACTTGAAAATTAGCGATTGTTCCCTTCAAATTAAGTGTATCTCTATTGCCTTTTCCATTTATTTCAGCATCGGTAATGATATAGTTTTTGTATTTACCAAAAGGTAACAAAACAGACACATTGAACAAGTTGTTTTTTGTATCAATAATCCCAGTTAAAGATGCATCATTAAAGCCTTTGATGTTTTTGTCAAACAGTTGTAGGTATGGTTCAACATAACTTGTATTTAGCGTTACTGCAAATTTTTGATTCTGTGCAACGCTTGCTGGTGCTGCAATGTAGGCTGGATAGTAATTATGTAAAAATGATTGGAAGCAATTTGATAAATCTAAAATTTTAAAATCACCATTCACATTTGCATTAAAATCATTTGCGGCAAAATGCAAATATTTAACCGAGTCTAAATAACCAGAAGTAAGGGTTAACGAATCGAATGTTATTTTATTATTTTTATTGCTAACAGTGGCATTTAAAAACTTAGCTGTACCTAAAAAATTATCAATGTTTGTTCCTGCAAAATTCACATCCAACAAGCCTGTTAAATGCAATTCATCTTTCGTAAAATTTAGCTCTTGTAGGTTACCTTTTGTAATATCAGCAAGAATATTAAAACTTGGAATAGCTTTCCCAAAGTCTGCTTCTACCTGTCCATTTAAGTTAAAATTTGGATCATTTATTTTTAACTCTCCATTGAAATATTTTTTTTGAAAACTACTGGTTGTCGTTATTTTTTTGTAAGTATATCCATTGTATTGAAGGCTATCAAAACTACCTTCAAACTTTGTTTTTAATTTTGCTACATCAAAGCTACTACCTTCAAATTTGCCAGTAAAATCAACTATTCCAAGCTTATCCTCATTTAAAAATTTACCAAGTTGAAATTGATTAATATCTATCTCGCCTTTGTAAGTTGCATCTTTTTTTTGAGGCAATTCCATTGATAAATTAGTAGTGATATTTCCTAGTGCAGTTGATAGTATTCCATTGGTGTTAAACTTGCTTGTAGTACCATTAAAATTACCCGTAAAAAGAATTGTTCCTAAAGCATCTAAGTTGGGTGTTGTAACATTTTTAAGCGAAGGAATAATGGCACTCAAATCTTGGTGATTGGTTTTTATATTACCATCAGCAAATGAAATAATCGTTTTATCAATATCAGGTAAGCCTTTCATAGCAAGGGTTCCAGCTATTGTTGTTCCATTGCCTTTTTCTTTTGCAAATAGTTTTTCTATCTTAAAATTTGCAACAGTGCCTAACCAGTTGCCCGATAAATTCAATTCTTTTTTCCAGGTCTTTAAGCTTGGTGCAAAAAAAGCAACATCATCACTATTGATATTAGAATTATTAAAACGTGCATCCATCACCACGTTAGTTTCATACTCAGCAAAATCATCATCAAAGTTTTTAAACCTCATTGCATAGTAATCTGTAATATGGCTTTTATTGGTTAAAATATCCAATTTTTTAAATTCCATTGAGCCAGAAATCCAGCGTAGATTGGCTTTCAGCTGTTTCAATTCAAAACCACTTCTATCCTTTGCATTAATATTTATTTTAGCAAGTAATGTATCACCGTGAATTTTTAAGTTACTAAAATCTGCATTTAATGGCGATAATAAAATGTGCGAGCCGTCAAAATTTAATGCAGGTTTATCATAGTCGTGATTAATGGCAAGTATGCCATTTTTAATGGCAACGTCTTTAATTACTAACAACAAAGGATCGGGGTCAACAATATCAACAGTTTGTGGGAACACATAGTTAGCCGGTCTATTACCCTTGAATTTTTGAATATTGACATAAGGTTTATTTATTACAACCCTATCAACAAAAAGCTTATTGCTGCTAAGGTTCAGCGAATCTGCATCAACAATTAATCCTTTAAATTTAATTGTTAATTCTTCGCCACGCCAAGCATCATTTTTTACAATTGAAATATTTTTGAAGTTTACTTCTTTCAAACTTAGCTTCATACCACCTTTCTTTTTTGTGGTATCGGTTGAGGTAAAATGATTGATAATAAACTGATAATTCCAAACTGAATCTGTTCTATTTAATTTAATAATGGCGTCTTCCAATCCAACATATTTCAAGTCTGTTTTGTCTTTGAAGAAAAACCAATCGGTAATGCTAATGTTTAAGTTGCCTGCATATAAAACTGTGTCTTTGTTTTTATCTGCAATAAATAGCCCATTAATATTTGCTCTATTAAACAAGCTAAAGTCAACACTTTTAACGGTAACTGTTGTGCCTAAATCTTTAGACAATTGTTTTGTGGCAATGCCCACCAACCAGTTTTGAACAATAGAAGTTTGCACAGCAATTACTGCAATAACAATCAGTAAAACAATTACTAATGCTGTTCTTTTTAATATTTTTAGAAAACGTTTCAGTGATAAAATTTGTTATGGCGTCAAAACTACGCCCTCTTCGCAAAGAACGAACCAAAATGAAAAATCGTTTATAGTTTACTGGATTTAAAAAAAAATTAACAAAAAAACATTTTATTAACTAACATTCGTTAACATTGCATTTCGTTTTTGTTTTTAAAAACGAAAATTAGTGTTCGGTTGCTTGCTTATAATATCCCTGCTTGGTTCGTCCTGCGGGGATTTTTTATGCCCAAAATTGAAATTTTACATCATCTTTAATAATACTCACAAAAAAAGTCAACCAAAACCCAACCTTTTTGTTTGTAAAAAGCGTATTACATTTGGAAACAATCTATTAAAAAAATATTTTGCTATTCAAGCAGCGTTTTAAAAATAAGTTGCATCATAGTTTAAAATATTATCACAAACCAAAAACAAGCATTATGAAAAAGTTGATTCAATTGAGTTTTATTGCAGTTTTATTTTTTGCAGTCAATAGTTGCAAGAAAAATGATGCAAACAACAACAATGTTATTGTGCCTTATGAAACTGGCAAAACCATTACCACTGTGGTTGCTGGTAAGGTAACAGACCAAACTGGAACTGCATTAAACAATGTGCAAATCACTATTGGTTCAACTACAATAACTACCGATGTAAATGGTAGCTTTATTATTCCTAAAGCATCGCTTGGAGAAAAAATTGGCTTCATCAAAGCTACTAAAGATGGCTATTTTGCTGGAAGCAGAACCATTATGCCAAAGGAAAAAGTGATTAACAATATTGTTATTCAACTGGTAAAGAAAACACAAAGTGGAACTTTCACCAATGCTAGTGGAGGAACTATTACTGTTGCAACTGGTGGTTCAATTGTGTTTCCTGTAAATGCTGTTGTTACAAAATCTGGTGCTTCATACACAGGAGCTGTAAAGGTCTCTGCATATTTTTTAGACCCCACAAGTAAAGATTGTTACAAAGAAATGCCTGGAGATTTAAGGGGTATTAATACAAGCAACAACGAGCAGGTTTTAACAAGCTATGGAATGATGGCAGTAGAGCTAAATGGCAGCAATGGTGAGGCTTTGCAATTGGCTACTGGCAAAACTGCTACACTTACTTTTCCAGTTGTTGCAGCTACACAAAGCAAAGCACCAGCTACAATTCCTTTGTGGTTTTTTGATGAAACAAAAGGTATGTGGGTAGAGCAAGGTACAGCTACTAAAGTGGGTAATAATTATGTAGGGACTGTAAGCCATTTTACTTGGTGGAATTGTGATTGGGGTGGTGGACCAATAACACTAACTGCAACTTTTGTTGACCAAAATGGAAACCCACTAAACAACTATCACGTTTGGATGTTACCAGCAAATAATAGCTGGGGTGGTGGACACGGCTATACTGCAAGTGATGGTTCATTAACAGGAAATATTCCTGCTAATGAAAATATCATTATTAAAGTGGAAAGTAATAGTTATTGTGGCAGCACATACACAACATTATACACTTCAACAGTTGGTCCTTTTACACAAAATACGAACTTAGGCAACATAGTTATATCATTAGCACTGCCAACAACTATTATCATAAAAGGAACAGTGGTAGATTGTATTAATAACCCAGTTATTAATGGCTATGCTGTCATACATTTTAACAACAATGTTTATTATGCTCATATAGCTAATAGTTTATTTAACCTTTCAAATACTTACTGCACAAGTGTACCAATAGGCACAGCAACAGTTGATGTGTTTGATTTAACAACTTTAATACAAAATACAACCTCAGCAACTGTAAATGTTACTGGTGCAGGAACATTTAATGTGGGACAAATTGCTGCTTGTGGTGTGCAGAACTTTGTTCATTACACTGCAACTTTTGTTGACCAAAATGGAAATGCTCTCACAAGTTTTTATGTAAGTTTTACTGGAGATTCTACTACTACAACAGATTCACAAACTTCAACAATCAATGCTATTGTACAAGCTAATAAAGTACTTATAAGAAAAATTTATGTTAAACCAATTTGTTATGGTTATTACCCTGTACTCGTAGATTCTACACAAATTGATCCTTTTACAAGCGATTTTAATGCAGGGGTCATTGCTGTTAATATGCCTCCTTCTAATAATATTTCCTTTATTGGCACCATTAAAGATTGTAATAATAACCCAGTAAGTGGGAATGCTTATATTACCATTCCATCTCCCAACGGAAATAATAATTATACACTCCAAATTGTGAACGGACAAATTACAGGAACTATAACAAACTGCTCAAATATTACTAGTATTAATTTTGTAGCAGAAGACACCATTAATCAAAAGCAGAATGCAACACCAGTAACATTGTCAATAAGCAATAATTTTGTAGATGTAAGCACAGTCCAGGCTTGTGGTTTAAGTACAAGCCAATATTTTAATACAAGCTTTCAGGCTAATAACTATACATATATAAATAGCTATTCTTATGGTTTTACTGCAACCTCATTATGGGGAAATCCTGTAAATGGGAGCAATTTGATTTACCTTTATGCCTACACTGGTAATAATAATATTACTACCGTGGGTAATTACTCTGCAAATATTCAATTAAGTCAGCGTTTTGGGAATTATAATTATTTTAATTCATTTGGCTATTCTTCAACAATAAATATTACTGAATTTGGGGCAGTTGGGCAATTTGTCGCAGGAACTGTTACTGGTAATGTAGTTGATTCTAGTAGTGGTACTACACAATACCCTGTCAATTGCAGTTTCAGGGTGAGAAGAACTCAATAAAATTTCAATTCATTAAAATAAAAAAGATGACAGCCTAAAGCTGTCATCTTTTTTATTTGTAAATACCCCTCCTTTGCGTTAAGTATTTAAAACCTTGCAATCAATTTTAAATTAACCATTCTTGGGGTAAGTCTGTTAGGTATTGCAAATGTGTTATTTTGAAAATCTTTAATCATTAAATAGCTAATAGTGTTGGGTCTGTCAATTACATTAAACAACTCGAGGCTTGCCCAAATGCTGCTAAAATTTCTAAATGGAGAATGACTTCTGCGATTAGCTTTTTCACCATCAACAAGTAAAGCAGCAAAGCCCATATCAATCCTTATGTATGGATCAACAATCAAGGCATTCCTATATTTCACGCTACCAGGAATATTGTAGGGTAAATTGCTTCCGTACAATGCACTTAAATACACTTTAATATTTTTATTTGTACTCAAATAATCCTGATAAAATAAACCAACAGTAACAAGCCTGTCAGTAGGTCTGCGTAGCCAACCAGTTTGTATTGTAGAACTATCTGTTACAACCTGGTCTTTGGTTGAAGGTGTAATTAACTGCCCTGCTGCATTGTAATAATTTCTATAAAAAAAGTTATCAATTTTTTCTTGAGTCTTCATTAGCCCAATACTCAACCAGCTTTCAGCATCTTTAACAACCTCAGCATACAGCCTCATTTCTATACCAGTTGCATAGGCTTTTGCATTATTTTCTCCAAAATACCTCACACGAACGTTATCTAAATCATAAGGCACAACATTAGTCATTGCTTTGTAATAAGCTTCTGTAGAAATCCTCGCAGGACGATTCATCCATTTAAAATTATACTCAAAGCCTGTACTAAATTGCCAACTTTGTTGTGCTTTCAGTTGGGTGTTAAGTGTGCCATCTGGTCTTCGCATTTCTCTATAAAATGGAGGTTGATTATAAGAACCAACAGAAGCTTTTAGCACAACATTTTTTGTCCAGTTTTTTGGTTTAAACGAAAGACCGATTCTTGGCGAAATCAAAAATTGATGATTGAGTGTATTATAATTGTAGCGTACACCAGCATTGATGATAAAATCATTTGAATCTTTTAAAATAATATTATCCTGGATGTAGCCACTTGTTCTGGTAACATCAAGATCTGCATTACCCTTTAAAACCTTTTTGAAATTTAATACATCAGGATTGTATGGAATGCTGTAACCTGCACTATCACTATATTCCCACTCATTTAACTTATCATTTATTTTTTGCTGATCAATACTTGCACCCCATTGAATATGGTGTTTTTTATTATCGTAATATCCTTTTTGTGTTGCAGTGAGAATAGTAATGTCTAATTTATTTCTCGAAAAACTTTGGTCAACTCCTGCACCTAAAGGATTGGTGATTAAACCAAATGTTGAGCTTGATTTATCGTAATCTCTTTCACCAAAAAGATAAGCACCAGTGATGTCAACATTTTCACTTTCCTTATCTTTAAACATACTCACCAAATATTTTAATTTAAGGTTTTTATTTACCTGATTAGTTGCAGCCAACCCAATAAAATTAGTTGAGTACGCATCTTTTTCTATACCTTGAAAATATATATCTAACCCAAGATTAGCACTGAAAACTGGCGTAAATACTGATGTTGTAAGTTTTGCATATTCGGGAATTAAAGTAAATTTTGTAGAGGATGAATTGCCAAACAATTCAAGGCTCCACTTTTTGTTGATGGTGTAATTAAACAATCCCTGAATATCGGATGATGAAGGAATATAATTTCCCTGCGTTTCCTGTGTGCTTAATAAATTTTTATTACTTCTGTTTCTTGCACCAATGAGATAAGTGAATTTATTGTTTTTTGAAATGCCTTCTAAGTGTATGCCTTGCTCTAGCAAACCCAAG
>JANYEP010000007.1 GCA_025363075.1 Chitinophagaceae bacterium
GTGTTTATTTGAGTAATTTTTTAGCTATTTCGCAGCAGCAAATCTTTCTGCAACTTTGTTCCAGTTGATAACATTCCAAATTGCAGCCAAGTAATCAGGGCGTTTGTTTTGATACTTTAAATAGTACGCGTGTTCCCAAACATCAACTCCCAAAATTGGTGTTCCTTTTACTTCTGCAACATCCATTAAAGGATTATCTTGATTGGGTGTAGAGGATATTTCTAATTTACCATCTTTTACTATTAACCAAACCCAACCACTACCAAAACGAGTTGTTCCAGCAGTAGCAAATTTTGTTTTAAATTCTTCAAAACTTCCAAAAGCTGCATCAATTGCAGCAGCTAAATCTCCTGTTGGTGTACCACCAGCATTTGGTGCAAGGCTTTCCCAAAAGAAAGTGTGATTCCAATGCCCACCACCATTATTACGAACAGCAGGAGAAATTGAACCTGCAACAGCAACTAATTCTTCTATGGTTTTTCCTTCATTAACAGTACCAGCAATAGCGTTGTTTAAATTTGTAACATAAGCTTGATGGTGCTTACCATGATGAATTTGCATTGTTAATTCATCAATGTGTGGCTCTAATGCGTTGTGTGCATAAGGTAAAGGTGAGAGTGTGAATGACATATTTTTTAAATTTTGAGTTATGAACTATTAATTTCTATTTTTTATGGAATCAACCTTTAAATCAAAGGCTCTTATTACTTTTCTATTCATTGGATTGAAAGTTCGATTTGCAGTAATTCTATTCGCATCAATTTCAACCCTCTTATAACATAAAATTTTTGACAAAGTTTCTAAATATCTTACTTTTTTTATTCTGTTATTTGAAGTATCAACGATGTAATATTGTTCAACATCAATTAAATCATTATAATCTGTATTGTTTGTTTCCATCTTAGGTTGTTGATATTTATAGCAATAGACTTTAAAACCTAAGCTATCAATTATTTTGGGGAGTTGTTTAGTAGGCAATTTTACCTCGTTAATATGCTTGCCAACATATCTATTATTCAGTTCCTTTTCGGTAGAACAAGCAAATAATGTTACAAGGGAAATAAAAAATAAAACATACTTCATAAACCAAATATAGAATATACTATTTTACATTCACTATTTTTATTTACAATTATCTATACTGCAAAGCTCTCTCCACAACCACAACTTCTACTCGCATTTGGGTTACTAAAATAAAAGCCTTTTCCATTCAATCCATCGCTAAAATCAAGTTCGGTATTAACCAGATAAAGAAAACTTTTCAAATCGCAGACAACCTTTATTCCATTATCTTCAAAAACCTGATCCATTGGTTTTATTTCGTTATCAAAATCAAGTTTATAGCTTAAGCCACTGCAACCACCACCCACAACTCCAACTCGTAAAAAATAAGAGGTATCATCGGCAACGCCAGCTTCTTCCATTAACTTTATTGCTTTTGCTTTTGCTTTATCCGAAACGTAAATACTATTTTCTGTAGAAACCATTTGAAATAATTTTGAATTTTAAATTTTGAATTTTAAATGAGAAAAATAATTCAGCATTTATAATTCAAAATTCAACATTATTTAGTGAACTCCCTTTTCTTCAAACACCAACTGCTCTAAACCATTCTTTACACGATAGTCGTTAATGGCTGCTTTAATAGCATCTTCTGCTAAAACTGAACAGTGAATTTTTACTGGAGGAAGATTTAACTCTTCAACAATATCCATATTGTCAATAGTAACTGCCTGGTCAACAGTTTTACCTTTTAACCATTCTGTTGCTAAACTTGAAGACGCAATAGCACTGCCACATCCAAAGGTTTTGAACTTTGCATCTTTAATAATTCCTGTTGCATCGTCCACTTCAATTTGAAGTCTCATAACGTCTCCACATTCTGGAGCACCAACTAAACCAGTACCTACGCTTTTACTTGCTTTATCAAGTGTTCCTACGTTTTTAGGATTGCTGTAGTGGTCAATAACTTTATCTGAATATGCCATAATTTTTTATTTTAATTTTTAATCAAATATTGCAAGCCATTTAGCTTACAAGAATTTCAACTATGTTTTCTTTTATTTGTTCTATTACATTTTCATTAGCAGAACAAATTAAATTTCTCAATCTTCTTTTATCAATTCCTCTCAATTGGTCTAACATTATTTGTCCATCTCTACCATCAATTTTTATATTTGGTCTAAATGGTAATGTTCTTACTGTACTTGTTATTGGTGCAATAATTACAGTCAGCAACCTATCATTCATTTCTTTTGGTGAGAGAATTATACAAGGTCTAACTTTATTAATTTCTGCTCCAAATGTTGGGTTCAATTCAACCCAATAAATATTATATTGTTTTAAGTTTACCAAGTCCAATCTTTTATTTCTTCAAGATTATCTTTAAAATCTATATTAGGCAAACCATTTAATTGAATGTCTTTATCTATTTGTGTAGCCCAATTTTCTCTTGCTTTACTTTTTTGTATTGGTTTAATAAAAATTGCACCATCTTCCATTACCTGCACACTAAATCCATTGTTCAAATGTTGTTCTTCAATAACTTCTTTTGTTACATTAATTATTGTCATAATGCAAATTTTAGTAATAGATAATTTTACCAAATCGTAAATCCTCAATCAAAAATCGTACATATTAATGATGTGCCCATTCAATACTGTTCAAATCAATTCCTTCTTTATACATTTCCCACAAAGGACTCATATCTCTCAATTTCAAAACAGTATTTGTAATTTGTTCTATTGTATAATCAATTTGTTCTTCGGTTGTAAATCTGCTTAAACCAAAACGCAAACTGCTGTGTGCCAAATCATCACCCAAACCCAAAGCTTTTAAAACATAACTTGGCTCAAGTGATGCTGAAGTACAAGCACTGCCTGAACTTAACGCAATATTTTTATTAAAGCCCATTAACAAACCTTCGCCTTCTACATGCTTAAAAGAAATATTTGCAACGTGTGGTAAACGGTGTTCTTTATTGCCATTCACATAACTTTCTTCAATTTGGCATAAAGCATTTTCTAATTTATCTCTCAATACAGAAGTATGAGCAGCATCTTTATCCATTTCTAACCTGCACAATTCGCAAGCTTTACCAAAACCCGCAATGCCTGGTACGTTTAAAGTACCACTTCTCATTCCACGTTCGTGGCCACCACCATCCATTTGTGCAGTAACTTTTACACGTGGATTTTTACGACGAACATATAAAGCTCCAATTCCTTTTGGCCCATACATTTTATGACCAGTAAAAGTCATTAAATCAATGCCATCTTTTATAACATCAACTGGAATTTTTCCTACAGCTTGGGTAGCATCACTAAAAAATAAAACGCCATTCTTTTTTGCTAATGCTGCAATTTCTTTAATCGGTTGAATTACGCCAACTTCATTATTTGCATACATTATTGAAATTAAAATAGTAGTAGGTTTAATGGCAGCTTCTAACTCTTTTATATCAATTAAACCATCTTCTTTTACTTGTAAATAAGTTACTTCTCCACCAGTTTTCTCAATGTGTTTACAAGTGTCTAAAACAGCTTTATGTTCTGTAGTTACTGTAATAATGTGATTGCCTTTTGAAGCATACATTTCGTACACACCTTTGATAGCAAGATTATCTCCCTCGGTTGCACCACTTGTAAAAATAATTTCTTTAGGGTCTGCACCAATTAACTGTGCCACTTGTTCACGAGCATAATCGACAGCTTCTTCTGCTGCCCAACCAAATGGGTGGTTACGACTTGCAGCATTACCAAAGTTTTCCATAAAATATGGAATCATTGTTTCTAAAACCCTTGGATCCATTGGGGTTGTAGCATTATTATCTAAATACACAGGTAACTTTAACATAAAATTTTATTGTTTTCTTGCTTAATATGCAAATGTAGGCAGGGCATTGTATAATTTTGTTTTTTTAGCGAAAACGTTCGATTTGTTTTCCATTAATCGAAATGAAATAAAATTTTATGAAGAAAATAGAACATATTGGCATTGCTGTAAAGGATTTTTCGGTATCGATTCCTTTGTTTGAAAAGTTATTAAATACCAATTGCTATAAAACAGAAACAGTTGAAAGCGAAAATGTAAACACTGCTTTTTTTAAGCAGGGCGAAACCAAAATTGAGTTACTGGAAAGCCAAACTGCTGATGGTGTTATTGCTAAATTTATTGAAAAAAAGGGTGAGGGAATACATCATATTGCATTTGATGTTGAAGATATTGAAGCAGAAATGAAACGCTTGCAAGGCGAAGGTTTTATTTTACTAAATGAAACGCCAAAAATGGGTGCTGATAATAAATTAGTATGCTTTCTTCATCCAAAAAAAACCAATGGTGTGCTTATTGAATTGTGTGAGGAGAGGAAATAGGGAAGAAATTATGAATATTGGGGGCTAAATTTTGATTTCTGAGGGTTAAAAAATCAATATCGAGGGCTAAAACATCAATACTGAGGGTTAAATTTTGGCAAACGAGGGTTAAATCATTAATGTCTGGGGTAAAAAACTGGATCTATGGGGTAAATTTCTAATGATCACAATCCTCCTTATGGGCGTGATTGTGATGTCTGCAAAACTTAAAGTTTAAAAAATGGCTGGCAACAATTAAAACAACAGCAGGAAAAAGCAACCACAAATGCCACTTGTGAAAAATTTGTTTTGCCAATAAAAAAAAGATTCCAACTGTAAATAAAATAAAAGGTAACAACCTATGATGGTGCTTTTTAAAGCCGTGATAAAGGGAATAAG
>JANYEP010000015.1 GCA_025363075.1 Chitinophagaceae bacterium
ACCCTCTCATATTTTTTTGAGAGGGTTTTGTTTTAGAAAAAATTTATACTAAATGTGCATTCTGTCTTTCTTTTCCATTAGTGCTTCTATAGTTTCTACATACATTTCGTCTGGCACACAGCAATCAACAGGGCAAACACTTGCACACTGTGGTTCATCGTGAAAGCCTTGGCATTCTGTACACTTATTTGGCACAATGTAGTAAGTATCACTTGTTAAAGGTGCATTTTTTGCATTGGCATCTATAGATGTTCCATCCATTAAATTGAACATTCCCTTGATAGAAGTTCCATCGGCAATTGCCCATTCTACACCACCTTCATATATCGCATTATTAGGACATTCTGGTTCGCAAGCACCACAGTTTATACATTCGTCGGTAATTTTAATAGCCATAAGAGTATTTTTGTTTTTTTAATTTGATAAATAAGGAAATAAAAGTAAAGAAATTATTAAATGAATAATGAACAAAGAATAAAAATTTTATTGAAACTAAGAAATTATTTTCAAGAGAACCCAAAAGAATGGCAAGATATTAAGCAAGAAGCTACCTACAGAAACGCTTGGTTTACCAACGATTTTATAGAATTGGCGTTAGAAAATATTTGTAATTATTTTCTTGATGAAGATAAATTAAAGGCTTGGATAAGTAATTATAAAGTAGCTAATAATTCTCATAAAACTGTGGGTTTGGTTATGGCTGGAAACATTCCTCTTGTTGGCTTTCACGATTTTTTATGTGTGCTAATGAGTGGGCATAATGTTGCAATAAAACCATCATCAAAAGATGAAATTTTGATAAAACATATTGTGCAGAAAATGAATGAATGGGATAAAGATTTTAGTACTATTATTTTATTTGCACAAATACTAAAAGGATGCGATGCTTACATTGCAACTGGTAGTAATAATAGCAGCAGATATTTTGAATTTTATTTTAGTAAATATCCACATATCATTCGCAGAAACAGAACTTCAGTTGCAGTTTTAACAGGTAATGAGAGTAATGATGAATTGAATTTTTTAGCAAAAGATATACAATTATATTTTGGTCAAGGTTGCAGAAATGTTACACATTTATATGTGCCAAAAGAATATGATTTTACTGCTTTAATAAATGCTCTAAAACAGTTTGATTACTTTACAGATTTGCATAAGTATAAACACAATTACGACTATCAATTAGCAATGCTAATGATGAACAACAAATTTTATATGACAGATGGAAGTGTGTTGTTGAGTGAGAATGATGCAATCTTTTCTGCAATTAGCCAAGTGCATTATAGCTACTACGAAAATCTTGCTGAATTAAAACCTAAAATTGAGAACAACGATGACATACAATGTATTGTTGGTAACGGTTTCATTGAATTTGGTAAAGCACAACAACCCAGCTTAAGTGACTATGCAGACGGTGTTGATACAATGAAATTTTTGGAAAATTTGTAGCGAATTTCCTTAATCAAGCACTTCAATATTAGCAGGATAATGAGCTTTGTTGAAAGTAAAAATGTTGTCAGCTAAAACAGCATTTGTATTTACGTTGTTCAAGGTAAACTCAATGGTATTGTTGCTTTTGTCGAGTATTTTAGCTTTGGTAATCATACTTTTTGCTTTGTCAACAAACACTGTAACTTTCGAGAAATTTTTTCTTTTGTCGTTTGGCACTAATTGTATTTCGTGAAAATTATCTTTTGTTGAAATCAATTTGTACGTAAAATCTTTATCGTAAAAATTTGATAATAAATTTTGAGGACTTAATGTTTGTCCACTTTCTTCAACTGGGGTAATGGTGACGGTTTTGCTACCATCGTAATTGTAGATTTTTACAGCATCACAAATGATTTCAACCTTGCCTTGCTTTAAAATATATTTCTGCCCTTTAATAGAGACAGAGCCTGTTTTTACGCCATTATCTTTTCCTTTTGATGTTATGGACTTAATGGAAAATGAACCTGTAATACCTTTAAATGATTTTACTTTAGTGCTTACTGCATCTAATATTTTTTTTGCGTTAGGATCGTTTTGAGCAAAAGATAAACTTGATATTGAGAAACTAATTAGTAAAAATAAAATAGCTTTTTTCATTAAATATAATTGTTGCAAATGTAATTGTAGTGTGCTACGCAGACTTTTTTGTTTGATGAATGTTTAAATTAAAGAATGTTAAAATATTATTAACCGTTTTCTTTTAAATGCAATTGCCATTGCCAAGCAGTTTGCATCATATTGTTTAAGTCATATTTTATTTTCCAGCCCAATTTTTCTTTAGCTAAATTATTATTTGCATAAATAGCAATAACATCACCTTTTCTTCTTGATCCAATTTCATAATTCAATTGCTGATTAGTTACTGTTTCAAAAGCTCTAATAGCTTCTAAAACTGTAACTCCAGCACCAGAGCCTAAATTGAAAACTTCACAATTTGATTGATTGTTTTTATTAATTAAATATTGTAGTGCAAGTGTGTGTGCATTGGCAATATCACAAACGTGAATATAATCCCTTATACAACTTCCATCTCTTGTATCGTAATCATTTCCATACACAAACATTTTTGGTAAAATACCAATTGCCGTTTGAGTAATAGCTGGCACTAAATTCATTGGCTTACCAATTGGCAACTCTCCAATTTGGGCAGATGGATGAGCTCCTACAGGATTAAAATATCGCAATAAAACCGCACTTGAATTAGCTGACGTATGTAAATAATCTTCTATAATTCTTTCACCCAACTGCTTGGTAACGCCATAAGGTGATGCTGCATTTTTTTGAGGAGTATCTTCTGTAACGCAATATTCATCTGGGTTTCCATAAACAGTGCAAGATGATGAAAAAACAAAATGTTTTACTCCAAACTCATCAATACATTTTAAAACATTAATTAATGAAGTAAGATTATTATGATAATAGGAGAGTGGTTTTTCTGTTGATTCTCCCACAGCTTTAAATGCTGCAAAGTGAATAACACCAGCTATATCTTTATTTTCTAAAAAAATATTTCTCGTGTCATCAAAATTTGTAAGGTCTATTGCATAATTCACAACATCTTTTCCTGTTATTTTTTTAATGCCATTAAACACTGTTTTATGCGAGCAAGAAAAATCATCTGCACTTATAACTTCAAAACCATTTTCAATTAAATCAACAATTGTATGAGAACCAATATAACCAGCTCCACCAGTAACTAAAATCTTTGACATCATTTCTGTTTGCTGCAAATTAAGTGTCTTACAGTTTGATTTGCAAATTTTACCAATACACAAATAAAATATAAAGCATTTGGTAATCTCGTTTATACGGCTACATTTGCACAAATTTTTTAGAATATGTTTTGGACACTTGAACTTGCCAGCTATTTGGAAGAAGCACCTTGGCCTGCTACAAAGGATGAACTTATTGACTATGCCATCAGAAGTGGTGCTCCTATTGAGGTTGTTGAAAACCTGCAAGAATTAGATGACGAAGGCGAAATTTATGAAAGCATCGAAGACATTTGGCCAGATTATCCAAGCCAAGATGATTTTATGTTTAATGAAGACGAATATTAAATCTATATTTATTGAAACTAATAGCCCTGCTGCATTGCAGGGCTTTTTTGTTAAAATTGCTTTGTGTTAAAAGAACACATCCTCTATTAAAAATATTTCTTCAATAGTTTCTCTGTTCATTTTAATGGCAACAACATCAAACTGGATTTGCTGCCATTGTTGATGTTGAAATAAATATTCCTCAGCACCTTTTTTCAGTGTATTCATTTTCTTTTCTCCTACACTTTCTTCTGGATTTCCAAACTTTTTATTGGTTCGTGTTTTAACTTCTATAATGTGAAGCTTATTTTCTTTTGAGGCAATAATATCAATTTCACAATGTTTAAATCGCCAATTTCTCTCAATAACAGTATAGCCTTTTTGCAATAAATAGGACGCTGCAACGTTTTCTCCATTGTTGCCTATTTGTTGATTCATTAACTTTTTTTCATTCATATTATGTCAGACTTATTGCAAAGCAAAATTTATAAACTTAAAGGAAAAGTACAAAACTATGCCTGGGGCGGATTTGATTATATTCCAAACTTATTGCATTTTGAAAATAAAGAACATAAACCTTGTGCAGAATATTGGATGGGGGCTCATCCATCTGCACCATCAATGATACAATTAGGTAATGAAGAAATTTCTTTGTTTGAAGCAATACAAAAAAATACTGCAAATATTTTAACAGAAGAAGTATTTAACAAATTTGCAGAATTGCCTTATTTGTATAAAATACTAGATGTAAATGAAATGCTTTCCATTCAAGTGCATCCTTCTAAAACTGAAGCAGAGAAAGGGTTTGATCGTGAAGATGCTGCTGGAATTCCCATTAATGCACCACACAGAAATTATAAGGACAAAAACCATAAACCTGAGGTAATGATTGCTTTAGGTGAATTTTGGTTGTTGCACGGTTTTATGAGTTTGGAATCTATTGAACAACGATTGACGGAAGTTAAAGAATTCAATTTGTTAATACCCATTTTTAAGAAGCAAGGATTGAAAGAATTGTATAGGTTTTTGATGGAAATGAGTCAGGAGGAAGTTGATACTATTTTAGTAGATTTAGTTAAACGAGAAATGCGAAGAAAACAAAATGGTGAACTCAATAAATCAATGCCAGGTTGGTGGGCTGCAAAGTTGTTTAAAGAAAATGACGAAGTTGTAAATGTTGATAGAGGCGTTTTTTCGATTTATCTTTTCAATATTGTTGGCTTGCAAAAAGGCGAAGGTATTTTTCAGGCAGCAGGAATTCCTCACGCTTATCTCGAAGGTCAAAATGTTGAGTTAATGGCAAATAGTGACAACGTTTTAAGAGGTGGTTTAACACCAAAACATATTGATGTTCCAGAGTTGATGAAACACACATTATTTGAACCTATTGTTCCCAAAGTAATGAAAGGAGAAAGTGTAGGAACAATTGAAAAAAAATACCATTGTCCCGTTCCTGATTTTGATATCAGTAAGATAGAACTCAATGCTGGCAATAGTTACAAGGCTTTATCAGCTTCGCCAGAAATATTTATTGCCATTGAGGGAGGAGCAGTTGTAAATGGTACAAATATTAATATCAATATTAAAAAAGGAGATTGTTTTTTAGTACTTCCAAGCGAAAATTATAGCATAACAGCATCTGGTCATTGCGAGTTGTATAAAGCATTTGTGCAGATCTAAATCCTGATTATTTTTATTTGCTGTAGTGTTTATTTGCTTAGTACATCCTTACACATTTCAATCCTGATAAAGACAGGATTTTTTTATGAATATATTCAAGCTGTCTTTTTTTTAATAATACAAAATATTTTTAAGATTTTTTTTGCAATTGCAAAACCATCCCTTGTCTTCTAGCGTAAGTGTCCTTAGCGTGTTTTAAAAAGCAGCAATCTGTTGCTTATTTCTTCATTTTTAAATTTAATCACAATGAGAAAAAAATCTCTACCTCTTAGTGGATGGAAACTATTATTCCTTCCGCTTGCTGCAGTGCTATTAAGCATTTCAGCAAACGCTTCCTCTCATCGAGAAGCACCATTGATTTCAAACGACCCATTGGCAGACAACACAGATTTGTATGCCTTTCGTAGTCCTGATGATCCCAACACAGTAACGATTATTGCCAATTACATTCCTTTTGAATTGCCAGAAGGAGGACCTAATTATTACAACTTCGGCAAAGACGTTCGTTATGAAATTCACATTAAAAACCAAACTGGCACAAGTGGAGACGATATTTTATATCGCTTTACTTTCTCTCAGGTAAACCAGGATGGCAGCACATTTTTCAACATTCGCCTGGGACAACAGAATTTAAAAACTGTTTACAAATGCGAGAAAAGTTTAGATGGTGGCAGCACATTTACAACTATTGTAATGAATGGTGTTGTACCTCCTGCAAACATTGGACCTCGCAGTATCAATGGTGGTGCAGGTTTAAACACTAATTACAATACTTTAATGACTAATGCTATTGCAAGTGCAACATCTGGTGAAAAAGTATTTTGTGGTCCAGTAGATGATCCATTTTTTGTGGATTTAGCTGGTGCTTTTGATGTTGGTAATTTCCGTCAATCAAATAGTACAACAAACAAACCTAAAGATGGCGTAGCCCGTTTTAACGTACACACGATTGCTTTAAAAATTCCTATTAATTTATTGCAAAAAGATGGTAAAAATGTTTCTCAGGCAGCTAATATTTTAGATGGAGATTTTGTTATTGGTGTTTATGCAAGTGCCTCACGCCAACAAATTAAAACTTTACAAGGTGATACAACAGCAGGTTCTGGTAACTGGGTACAAGTATCTCGTTTAGGTATGCCATTAACCAACGAAGCTGTTATTCCTGTGGGAATGAAAGACAAATGGAATGCAACATCTGTTAGTAATGATTTACAATTTGCTTCTTACTTTAAAAATCCTGAATTGGCTTTATATATGGACGATTCACAATTTGGATTTGCCGTTCCTTCTTTAAGTTCTTTAAGAATTCAATCTAAATCTTTAGGTGGATTTGATTTTAGAAATGGTAAAAAAGGATTGTATGGATTAAAAGGAAGCCCAGCTGTTGCAGGCACTGCATTAGATGATGCTTTGTTTGGAACAATTTTATTGCCAGATAGCACAAGTCCACGTGCTGTAGATTTATTACCTATTTTTTATACAGGAGTTCCTAATGTTATTCCTTACCAATTAGCAACAGGTAAAGGTGGTAATCCATTGGCTGCTGGCAAACCTTTCATCAATAACTTTTTGCCAACACTTGGTGATATGTTACGTTTAAATATGGCTGTGCCTCCTACACCAAGAAACGATCCTAACTTTAGCAGTTTAGGTATTGTGCAAGCTGCTGTTTTGGGTTTAACAAATCCTACTTATGCTGGCAATGCTAATCTTCAATTTATACCAAATATGGATGGTTTCCCTAATGGAAGAAGATTGGAAGATGATGTAACTACTATTGAACTACAAGCTGTGTCTGGCGTGGCTTTGGCTGCTATTGGTTTATGGTATGATGATTACTCTGGAACAGGAAGTCCAGTTACACCTCAATTAGTAAAAGTACTTTCTTTTACTGCTGGGCCAACTAAAAACGATACCACTTTCAAATCATCATTCCCTTATGTGCAAACACCCTGGAGAGGTTATGATTACACACAACAAGCAAGGTTTTAATTCACTAAAAAAAACTTAAATAAAATGAAAAGAATAATTAAAAATATAGCGATGGCTTTGGTAGGCTTAGTGCTTACCCAAACCGTTATGGCTTCCTCGCACCGAGAAGCACCGTTGATTTCAAACGACCCATTAGCAGACAACACAGATTTGTATGCTTTTAGAAGTCCGTGCGATTCAAGTAAAATTGTATTAATTGCCAACTACATTCCTTTTGAGCATCCTGCTGGAGGTCCAAATTGGTACACATTTGGCGAAAATATTCGCTATGAAATTCATATTGATAATAATACATCCACTACTGGTGATGATATTATTTATCGTTTCACTTTCACACAATCAAATCAAGACCCAACAACGTTTTTCAATATTCGTTTAGGGCAACAAAACAAAAAAACAACTTACAATTTAGAGCGTAGCATTGATGGTGGTGCATCGTTTCAAACTATTGTAACAAACGGTATTGTACCTCCACCAAATATTGGTCCTCGCAGTATTGAAGATGGAACAGTTGGTTTAGGTGCAAGCAGCTATGATGCTTTAATGACAGGTGCTATAGCAACTGCAACTACTGGTGAAAAAGTATTTGCTGGCCCAGCTGATGATCCTTTCTTTGTTGATCTTGGTGGTGCATTTGACCTTGGTGGTTTCAGAACAAATGGAAAAGATGGGTTAAAGAAATTTAACTGTCATAGCCTTTGTATAGAAGTGCCTATTTCTACTTTGCAAAAAGCTGGAAAAACAACTTCGCAAGCAACAAGTATTTTGGATGGTGATTTTGTAATTGGAGTTTATGCTTCATCTTACAGAAGACAAATGAGAACTTTTGACGCAAGTACTGGTACAGAAAGTGCAAGTGGTAATTGGATTCAAGTATCTCGTTTAGGTATGCCATTAACCAATGAAGCTGTTATTCCTGTTGGAATGAAAGACAAATGGAATGCAACTACACCAAACAATGATTTACAATTTGCTCCTTATTTCAGCAATCCTGAATTAGCGTTGTATATGGATGATTCACAATTTGGAACTGCTGTTCCTGGTTTAGGAGCATTGCGTATTCAATCTCATTCTTTAGGAGCATTTGATTTTAGAAATGGTAAGGCTGGTTTATATAGTTTAAAAGGCTCTCCGGCTGTTGCTGGTACTGCATTGGACGATGCAATATTTGGAACTATTTTATTGCCAGATAACCATAGCCCTCGTGCAGTGGATTTATTACCTATTTTCTATACTGGTGTT
>JANYEP010000035.1 GCA_025363075.1 Chitinophagaceae bacterium
AAAAATAAAAAATCTCACTAAATTTGCTATTGCTGTAAAACTGAAAAGCAATATAGATATTCTGCAAGATATACTAAATGGTAAAATAGTAAGTAGCACTGGTCTAAAACATAGAGGCAAAGGGATACCTAAAATTTACAACGATTTCAAAGAAAAAAATATAAATAATTTGCATATCATAGCGAACAATGTATATGCCAAATTGAACACTGGTACGTATTTTGAACTAAAACATAAATTAAACGGAACATTTTATTATTGGGAAATTTTACCACAATAAAAAGAGAATACAATGGTAGCAACACAAGAAATAATATCAATTGCAAACGACTTTACAAATGCACCTGGTGCAAGAAATATTGATGAAGGACCTTTCTCTGGTGAGCAATTTTTAAAGGATGTTCTTAAACCTGCCTTTGAAAAAGCTATCAATGTAGGTTACGATATTGTAATTGATTTAGATAACACAGAAGGATATGCAACATCATTTTTAGAAGAGGCGTTTGGTGGTTTAGCACGTCTATATGGAAAAGAAAAAGTGTTTGAAATATTAGAATTTAAATCAGAGGACGAACCACTTTTAATTGATGAAATAAAAATTTATATTTCTGAAGCAGAAGCAGCATAATAATGAAATATTTAAAACAGTATAGAAACCAGCTACTATTCACTTTGATAGGAATATTTGTTGGTTTTTTTATTGAACGATTTACTCATATAGATTTTAAAGACAAGGTTGACCCTATTTCATTTGCAAACCTTATTCTTACCCTTGTCATAGCACTTCTTTTAGCTTTATTTATTCAACCTTCAAACGAGAGTGCAAGAATCGAAAAAAATCTTCATATTGAGCAGTTAAAAGAAATTAAAGAAATAGCAAAAAATATACATAATCTATTTGTACTAAACTATGGAATACAACCATTGAATAACGATGTTAAACAAAGTTTTATATCACAATTTCGAAACCTTTCTAATCAAATTGACTTCTTTTTTAGTCAAACTGAGTTTTCCAAAAATGAAAATCTAAGCTCACAAAAAAAAATAATTATAGACCAACTTGTAAAGTATAAAAGTGCTATTACTGGTGGTAGTTTTAATAAAAATAATTTCATTTTCAAATCACTACCATATAACAAATACGATAATCCGTATAAAAATTTTTCTAAAAAAATTATTGAACTAATAATTCTTGGCAATAAATAAAATCGTATAAGGTGTATTTCCGATGATGTATCAAAAAAGACAAGAACCCAAGAAATAGGAAAGATAACCCACCCAGCCCAGCTAAAGAGAACAACGGCTTATGCAGTCCTACGCTGCAAGCCACATCAATACTACATTTTGTGTTGCTGTCAATTTTTAACTGCAATACTTTTTTACTTGCAATGCAGCTATACTATTTGGCACTTTGTTATTTCACTTCGTTACATACCAAACAGCCAATCCAAACACACAAGCATAGCAATAAAAAAGACAGTCATTCCAACCACCACCACCATTCCTTTATTGCAGTACAAAAATTGCCAGAAGCATACTTAAACATAAAGTGCCATTATGCAATTTTTTTAACAACGCCAATGCAAGCATACAGAACAAAAAAAATCACATAATCACTTTATGTTAAGTAGCCAACACAAGTATTTTTCCAAAATACAGCCGTTGTTCTCTTGGCTACACTAACCCAACCCATTGTTTTACGAGCAGTAGTAATTCTATTGGTCTTTTGTAGTTTAATTTCATCTTTTGGCTCTGCTACCCACCCAACCCATTTTCATTTGCCAGTAAAATAAAGCAGCTATACTACAAACCTTGTGATGCAATCAGCTTCATTCATTATACTTCCATTACGTTACAGGGTTTCGTTTCACTACACCACCTTTCACTCATTGCAGTGCATTCATTTCAGCCCATCGCAGCACCACAAGCAACAGCCTTTCTTCAATCACTTCACAAGCCTTTGCTGCATTGGTTTTGGTGGCTTCGCAAATTTACCAAAGCCCCTTGCTATTTATTCGTTCCTTTCAGTCAGGCACTTGCTTTTCTGCTATACTACATCAATGCAATTGCTTTATTTTTCTGTAGTGTTTAGCCCTTTCTAACGCTGCAAGAATTTGATATTTTTCTTTCTTTTTTCTTTTTTTGAAATGGAATCAGAGAGTTTGTTTCACTTATGCCCAGCGAACGGCAAAAATAAATTCTATGCAGTCGGCAAGGTCTTCGTTACGTTTCACTTCACTTGCCTTTGGGTTTTTGCAAAAAAATCTTCCCCTGTTTTTAACTTGCCATAGCTATCGCAAATTTGGCAAGAAACAGGTAGTATTTTTCTTGCATAAAAACCTTGCCTTCCTTACCCACGCTACATTTTTTACTGCCTATCGCTGGTCAATAGTGGTTTTCTGCCATTAGTAAAAATCAGTGGTAGCTTTTATGTTTACTTTCTCAATTCAATGTTTCAATCCAATCAATCAAAATGGCTTTGCACAGCCTCATTTTTTCATTTTAAACAAAGGTTTAAATAGTGGCAAGCCACTCGAATACCCTTGCCCAAATTGCTTTGTAATTACTACAAAAAATGATGAAGAAAAAGAGTTTTTATATTGGTTGTGTTGGGGTTTGTGGCAATCAAAAAAGTTTCATCATTTGCACACTGGTTCAGTTATTCCTTTTGTTCGGTTATTCGAGTTTAAAGCATTTATAAAAGAACAAGCTGCAACAGCATTTGCAGAAAAAAAACAATACAACAAAAATGTAAAAGCCTTGCAACAGTTGGAACAACTCGAAAAAAACTACAAGCAAAATCTGCTGCTAATAATGGATGCAAAAAGGGCAATATTTCAACGTGCTACTGCAAGGCGTTAGTGTCTTTGCATTAATATTTTTATACAGCAAAAATAGCTACGGCAAAGAGGACATTAAAAAACCAAACCAGTTCGGCATAAACACAAGAGCCTACACACAAAGCCTTCATTTATTCCGCATCCTGTTTGGTTTTTTATTTGCCTTCGCTAATGATTGCTTATAAAAAATTTAGTTATGCAAAAACAGCTTCGCATCATCACTCGTTCTCGTTTGGCAATTTGCCCATTAAGCCATTGCCATTTTCCAGTTCCAGCCTTGCCAGCTTTGGCTTTCAGTCGTCATTTGTGCAGGGTTGGTGTTTTCTATCGCCCAGCTTTTGGTGTTCGTGCCTTTCATTTAGCTACTGTTGGTTGGTTCGTTTTCGTTTATCCATCAGGCAGGCGTTGCCTTTCTGCATTGCCCTTTTAGGGCTTTGCAGCTTTATTGTAAAACGGCTACATTCGTTTAATGAGTGAAGTATTTTACATTCAATTCAAGCATCTGCACTACAAAAAAGTTTACAGGGCTAAGGTTGAAGTATTGAACAAAACCAACAACCTAATAACCTTTAAAGTTGTGGGTAGCCAAAAGGAAATAATGCTAAGGAAACACTTATACAGAAAAACTAATACTTGGCAGGTGATAGGCGAAAATTTTAAACTTAATGAAAGGGCCAAAGACAGTGCAATGTTATTAGATACAATACAAAAAGCTATTGATGAATTGTTGAAACCTCAAGTTAAAATAACACCATAAAAAAAGTTGCAACTTTCTAAGGTTGCAACTTTTACTTTATAACTACTTTGTCCTAACTGCTCATTAAACAACATTAATAATCGAAAGAGCATTATAAGCACCATTGCTCAACACATACTGCACCCCATTTACTTGCTGAAAAAACTCTACAGCCAATAAAAAGAAGTTCACACCAGTTCCCACAGGAACAGCAGTAGGAACAAGGTTTACAGGGCTTGTAGTGCTATCAATTACCAAGTTCACAGCATTGGTAAATTCAATATCTGTGGTGTGTGCAGCAAAATCAATTTTAGCCCAAGCACCTTTAATAGTAACGTGTGTAGCACCATTAGGAAATGAAATATCCTTTGCAGGAACAAGCCCAGCAATATCAATATGACCAGTGGTAGTGTTCACTGTATAAGGTTTAAACAGTATTGAACCAAGCACCGCATTCATATTAAAATTAAAGTCTTTCAATTCCCCTTTTGCACCCGATGTTGCAAGACCAACAGCAACATTTCTTTGCCCTCTTATCGAAGTAGTATCAAAGTTTTTAATGATACTCATTACTTGCGTAACCCTCGATGTTATTCGGTTATCCGATGCTGTAAGCATCAAACTTCTCACCGCTTTTCTCAACAATTTTCCAGCACTTGCAGAGCTTCCAAATTCAGAGCCATTTTCTCGTGTTCTCTTAAATTTTGGGTCTGTTGCAATTCTTGTTGCCGACACACCGCTTTTTGTTTTCACAAGATGTCCATCCTGCGTTTTGTAGAAGGTCAAATTATCTAATGTGCCTTCAAATCTTACAATCCCTTTTTGTCTTGCCATTTTATTTGTTTTTTAATGATGAATAAATAATGTTTCAGTTACTACAACTTCAGTATCAATTTTTGCTGTGTTTATGCTTCATTTTGCACCCAAAAACACAGAAAGAAACCAAGTGTAAAAACTTTGTAATTTGTTTCATACACCAAAATTATAAATCTTTGAAACCCTTTGTTCATAAGCATTTCAACAACTTGTCATTTGTGCCGATTTAGCCGTTGTGTGTTTATTATTCCTAAGAAAAACTTACTATTTTTGTAAAGCAAATCCATAGCAGAAGTATAGATAGTGTATGGATAGTGTATAGATAGTGTATTAAATTAATATCATTAAGCAATGGAACGTTTATGTATTTATCCAAAGGATGTGCAAGTAGTAACTGGTCGAAGTGAGAGGTATGGTCGTAAGCTAATTAGCCAAATAAAAAAGAAGTTTGAAAAAGAAAGCCATCAACTTGTATCAGTTGAAGAGTTTTGTATTTATACAGGACTTGAGAAAGCAAGTGTTTTGCAATTAATGAAATATTAAAATAGGGTCATTTGAAATTGTTTACCCTATGTTTACCCCAATATTAAAAAAGCCTCGTAAGTATTTGACTTACAAGGCTTTTTCTTTTTAATCTGCGGACCGGACGGGACTCGAACCCGCGACCTCCGCCGTGACAGGGCGGCATTCTAACCAACTGAACTACCGATCCTTTTCAAAATAACTTGTGATTATTTTTGATTGGGTTGCAAATATATAGGGAACTCTTTTACACCAACAAAAATTTTCTTAAAAAAAATCAACCCTTACTTTTACCGACTAAAATTATAGTATGCCACAATACCCCAATAGACAGTTTTTGGATTTTGAACAGCCTATAAAAAGCTTATATGAAGAAAGAGAAAAATTAAAACACGCTGCTGAAAAAAGCAAGGTTGATTTAACCGACGGCATTACAAAAATTGAAGAAGCAATTATAGGAAAGCGTAAAGAAATTACAGAACATCTTACACCTTGGCAAAGGGTACAACTTAGCCGTCATCCTGATAGGCCTTATACCTTGAAGTATATTGACAAAATATTTACTGAGTTTGTTGAACTTCACGGTGACAGAAACGTGAAAGATGATAAGGCAATGGTTGGTGGATTTGCACAGCTTGATGGAGAAACTGTGATGGTGATTGGACAACAAAAAGGTGCTAATACCAAAATGCGTCAGTATAGAAATTTTGGAATGGCAAATCCTGAAGGTTATCGTAAAGCTCTACGTTTAATGCGTTTGGCAGAGAAATTCAATAAACCTGTTATTACTTTTGTTGATACT
>JANYEP010000042.1 GCA_025363075.1 Chitinophagaceae bacterium
GAAGAAATGTTGTTGAATCTTGGACCAGCAAAAGGAAAAGATTTTTCAACAGTTACAGAGCCTTCGCTTACTTGAATACCATTTACTTTACAAGTCATTTTTAAATTCCAAGATTTGCCAATATGATTTTCTTTGCAAGCAATTTCATAAGGTGCAAGCTCATCAAGAGTAACCAACATTGGCCCTATAACTGTTGAAAAATCTTTTCCTTTTGCTGGTCCAAGATTCAACAACATTTCTTCCATTTGCAAGGTTCTTGCACTCATATCATTCATAATCATTAAGCCACCAATATAGTTATCTGCATCAGCTGCTTTTATGTTTCTGCCATTTTTACAAACAACAATTGCTGCTTCCAATTCAAAGTCTAATTTGTCAAAATGGTCTGGCATACATTTAATTTCTCCAGGACCTTGAATGCTATTATGGTTGGTGAAATAAAATATTGGATATTGGTCAAACTCTTCAATCATTGGCACTCCACGATTTCTACGAGCTGCTGCAACATGCTGGCGAAAAGCGTATCCATCTCTGCAACTTGTAGGAAAAGGAATTGGTGCTAACACATTTGCATTAGCAAATTCAACTGCTGAATTGCTTGATAATTTACCGTCAATGATTGCTGCATTTACTTGCTGTGCAATTGGAAAAAAATCATCCCAATAATGCAAAAACATTGACATTGAACTTGGCAATTCTGGATGCATTGCATCGGCATTGTATAAATTTCCATTGTGTAAAAAAGCAAGTTGGTCGTGTCCTTCTTTCGTTAGATAAGTTACTAATTTCATATTTGATTATTTCGCTGCAAATGTAAGTGCAGACTGAGGTTTTTGCTAAACACCCAACTCCAAATAAATAGGGCAATGATCGCTATGCTTAACATCAGGATAAATTGTTGCAGCCTTAATTTGTTTTTCCAATTCCTTTGAAACGCAGATATAGTCTATTCTCCAGCCTTTGTTTTGTAAACGCACACTTGGAAAACGTTGACTCCACCAACTGTAGCTATGTGCAGTATCAGCATTGCAATGCCTAAAGGTATCAACAAAACCATTTGCTAAAAATGCGTCCATCCAGGCACGTTCTTCAGGCAAAAAACCAGATGATTTTTTATTGCCTTTAGGATCGTGAATGTCAATTTCTTTATGGGCAATATTGTAATCCCCACAAATAATAATTTTTTTTCTTGTCTTTTTTAATTCATTAATAAATCCAAAAAATTCTTCTAGCCATTGGTACTTGTAAGTTTGCCTTTCATCGCCACTGGTACCACTTGGAAAATAACAATTGAATAAAGTAATGTCTCCAAAGTCAAGCCTGATAACCCTTCCCTCAAAGTCACTCATTTCAAAACCATTGCCAATTACAACATTCGTAGGTTTTATTTTTGTTAAAACACATACGCCACTATAACCTTTTTTTTGTGCCGAAAACCAATATGATTCATAACCCAGTTTTTCAATTTCAGTCATATCAACATCTTGCTGTTGTGCCTTAGTTTCTTGTATACAAATAATATCGGCAGGATTTGTTTTTAACCAATCAACCAATCCTTTTTTTATTGCAGCACGAATGCCATTTGTGTTGTAAGATATAATACGCATTGAATATTTTTAAGGAGATAAAAATAAGGATTTGGAATAATGTAAACTTTTTAAGAAACAGGTAACAGATAATAATTTTTTAAAAGCATCGTTTATAACAATACGCCAAATATTTTTTTATGCAAAACGAATCAGTTATTCTACTATCAAATGGCAACTACTTAATTTTCGATTCTATACAACAAAAGTATAAGTTGATTATTCTAAAAAATAATTAATACACTTTAACCTATACTTTTGCTTGCAAACTTTCAACTATGTCTAATAACTTACTTAAAGGTAAAAATGGAATTATTTTTGGTGCATTAAACGACCAATCTATTGCCTGGAAAACAGCTCAAAAGTGCCACGAACAAGGAGCTTCAATTGTTTTAACAAATGCTCCTATTGCTTTAAGAATGGGCGAAATCAATAAACTTGCCGAAGCGTGTAATGCTCCAGTAATTGGTGCTGATGTTACAAATATGGAAGACCTTAAAAATCTTTTTACAAAATCAATGGAACATTTTGGTGGTAAAATAGATTTCGTTTTGCATAGTGTTGGTATGAGTATGAACATTCGCAAAGGGAATCACTACACAAAATTAAATCACGAATTAGAATATAAAACGCTCGATATTTCTGCATTGAGTTTACATCGTGTTTGTCAAACTGCATACGAAATGGATGCAATGAATGAGTGGGGTAGTATTGTTGGTTTAACATACATTGCTGCACAAAGAGTTTTTCCTGATTACAATGAAATGGCAGATGCAAAATCTTTATTGGAAAGCATCGCAAGAAGTTTTGGCTATCACTATGGTGTAAAGAACAAGGTTCGTATCAATACCATTTCTCAATCGCCTACTAAAACTACTGCAGGTAGTGGTGTTAAAGGCTTTGACGGATTTATTAATTATGCCGAAAAAATGAGTCCGTTAGGTAATGCAGATGCAAATGATTGTGCCAACTATTGTGTAACGTTGTTTAGCGATCTTACAAGAATGGTTACTATGCAAAATCTTTTTCACGATGGAGGATTTAGTTTTACAGGTGTAACTCAAGCTGTGATTGAACAAATGGAAAAATAATATTACATAAATCCTAATGGTTGATATAAATAAAAAAGTGGGATGACTTCAAAGTCATTCCACTTTTTTATGGTCAAAATCTTAATTATTTATAATCCATATTTATCAATCAAATAAATTAGAGCAGTCATATTAACTGCACCCAACAAAAGTTCTCTTTTATTTACATTTTCAAACACATCATTGTTTGTGTGGTGAATATCGAAATAGCGTTGACTATCTGGCAACAATTCTGCTATGGGCGTGTGTAATTTTTCGTTTAAAGGACCAATATCAGCACCACCTCCACCTGCCTCTAACTTATGTGTACCGTAGGGTTGTAGCAAGTCGATCCACGATTGAATTTTTTTTAGCTGTTCTTCATTCAACTTTAAACTAAAACCCCTTGGTGTAAAACCACCACCATCTGTTTCAAGGGCAAATAGATGTTCTTCATTTTTCGCAAGTGCTTGTTCTGCATATTTTCTTCCACCATTTAAGCCATTTTCTTCATTGGCAAACAATACAAATCGGATGGTATTTTTAGGCTTATAATTCATTGCTTTAAACACGCGTAATACTTCCATTGTTTGCACAACGCCAGCACCATCATCATTGGCTCCTTCACCAACATCCCAACTATCTAAATGCCCACCAATAGTGATGTATTTAATTGCAGCACTTATTCCCTTTAGTTCACCAATTACATTGTAGGCAGTAACATCAGGCAAAAATTTTCCGTGTGTTTTAATAGATACCTTAACCAGGTTTTTAGTACACATATCCCACAATTTATTGGCATCCTGCAAGCCAAGTGCAGCAGCAGGAATTTTAGGAAACGAATCGTTATACTTCATCATTCCTGTGTGTGGAAAGTTGTCTGTTGATCCAGATAAAGAACGAACCAAACAACCTACAGCACCATATTGTGCAGCTTTTGATGGTCCTGAATACCTATACTTTCCAGCCTCGCCATAAGCCTGAAAAGTTTCTACATAAGTTTGGTTGAAAGCATAGTTGAAGAAAACTATTTTCCCCTTTATTTCATCTTTTCTTTTGTCTAATTCATCAAAGCTTTTAATAGCAATTACGTTGGCTTCAATGCTACTGCCTATCGAGTTTCCAAGTGCAAGGGCATTTAAAACATGGCTTTGTTTTTTATTGTCTATGCTAATTATTTTTACTTCATCATTATTGCCACGCACCCAATGTGGCACTTTACATTCCTGCATTATCACATTGTCTGCACCTGCTTCCTGCATAGTGACTTTGCCCCAATCAGTAGCTTTGTCAAAAGCTGAGGAACCACTGACTCTATTGCCAATTTTTTTGGTGAGATGGTGTAGCCAATCATAAGCTTTTCCATTTGTTAAAATGTCATCACTCATTTTTTTAATAAAAACAGCATCCTGATTTTGGGCTACCGATATTATTGGTATTGCTAAAATAGCTATTAATATTTTTTTCATAATAGTAAAAATATAATGGATTATATGAACACAACATATAGATTGATAAACGTAAAATATTTACATTTCAACCACTACTTTGTTTTGAATAATGTGAAACAGTTTAATGCTTAATGCCTGAAACAACATTTTGCCATTGGCATTTCTTTCAATATAATAACTTGCTTTATCCAGCTCGTTTACAATAGCTTCCTGCTGGCCCACACTGGCAATTTTATTGAGGCGTTGTGCAAAATCTTTTTCATTTTCGGGTAGCAATACATTTTCTACGCCCAACACTTTTATTCTGATGCTTTGCTGCAAAAGGTGGTTAAAATATCGCAGAAATTGTTTTTGTTTTTCTCTGCCAATCTTGCTTATTTCATCAACCCATTTTATTTGCTCGGGCAACATTCTCTTAATTGTATAATTGAGCCAGTGTTTCAATAAATCCTGCCAGTCTTCCTCGCTATGTTGCAGCAGTTGCAGGGCTTCACGATAGTTTCCTTCGCAAATGCCAGCAACTTGTCTTGCCATTTCTGGGGCAACTTTTGCACGTTCAATTAATGCCTGCTCTATTTCAGCAGTGTGCAAAGGGGGTACCTTTACCAATTGGCAACGGCTTAAAATTGTAGGCAATATCTGCTCTTCATTTTCAGCAACAAAAACAAACAAAGTATTGGGTGGTGGCTCTTCTATTAGCTTCAATAATTTGTTGCCTTCTTTACCCAGATATTCTGGCATCCACATTATTAAAACCTTGTATTCTGCTTCAAAGGTTTTTAGGCTTAGTTTTCTACCAATGTCGTTGCATTCTTCGGCAGTAATATTTCCTTGCTTGTTTTCTGCATTAATGTTTTGCAACCAGTCATACACATTGCCATAAGGGGCAATTTTTACAAACTCCCTGAATTCTTTTATATAATCGGCACTGGTGGGTTTGTCGCCACTTTTTCTTGGAATAACGGGAAATGAAAAATGCAAATCGGGATGAATCAATTGCTCTGCCCTTTGCATTGCTGCTTCCATTTCATCGTTGTTGCTTGCAGGCATTGCACTCATTCCACCAAATAAATCTTCAACAACTGGTGCAGCTTTTGGCTGGCACACCACATACTTGGCAAACTCAATAGCCAAAGGCAATGCACCACTTCCTTCTTTTCCAAGAAATAGCAAAGCGTGGCTCAGCCTGTTGTGTTGCACCATATCCTGCAAATGAGTTTTTACTGCATCTTGCCCTATAACATTGTTCCAATTCATCCTTGCAAATATGAGTTTTCTTTATTCATTAAATAACAATAATTATGTTTGCCTTTCATCTTTCCAACTCATAAAAAAACGGATATGCTACAAACTTCAACCATTAAATTTTTAAAGGATTTAAAAAAGAACAATACCAAAGAGTGGTTTGATACCAATAGAAAAATTTACGAATTTGCCAAAGAAGATTTTTTAAACTTAACAGCAGATGTGCTAAAAGGGATAGCTGCAAAAGACGAAACGCTTGCACAGCTTGAACCAAAAAAATGTGTGTTTAGAATAAACAGGGATGTAAGGTTTAGCAAAGATAAAAGTCCTTACAAAACCAATATGGGTATGAGTTTGAGCAAAGGAGGCAAAGTTGCAATGAGTGCAGGATATTATTTTCATTTAGAGCCACAAGCTTGTTTTATTGGTGGTGGCATTTATATGCCAATGCCCGATGATGTAAAAAAAATAAGACAAGAAATTGA
>JANYEP010000096.1 GCA_025363075.1 Chitinophagaceae bacterium
AACGTTAGGCTTAAATCTTGGAGCAATGTTTCGATGGAACGATGCAATTATACCTGTTGTAAATCACGATATTGAGAATAAGTATTTAAACGAGAAATATTCACATCATAACTTAAGCCAACAGACCAGTCATAAATATCAAGATTTACAACAGGTATAATTGCATCGTTCCATCGAAACATTGCTCCAAGATTTAAGCCTAACGTTTTATCATCTTCATATCTTTTATTTAACTCAATTCCATATAACATTCCAGCTAAAAACTGTTCATTAGCATCTTGCTTAAAATAATCTACGTAACCAATTATTTTATTGTTATCACTTGTTTGTGCAGTAATTCCTCCATTAATAGCTAATTTTCTGCCCAAAATGCTTGCATCTGTATTGCCAGCTGCATAATTCAATTTGGGGTTATTGATGTGGTACATTGCAGCTCCAACATAATATCGAATCTCATCGCCATAATTGCTGCTGTAAGTAAGCCCTGCACCCATATCCCAATATGTATAACCAGATGCATTGGCTAATGCTGGATCTAAAGTGGCATCTGTATATGTGCTAAGTTTAGATGGATTAAATTGAGTACTTGTTGGACCACCAATAAACGCAATTGATAAATAACTATCATTTTCTTGACTCAATGATTTATTGAAGCTAATTACAGGCAACAAAGAAGTTTTTCTAAGCTTGATGCTACCAGCAACATCATTGGTTACTTGTAACCCAAAAGTCATCCAATCGCTTGCTGCATTATTTAAAGGCATTTTGTACTCAGCACTCACTGCAGTTGTGTTATATGGCACAGTTACACTGGCCCACTGGCTTCTGTAATTTGCCTTAACTCTTATATCGCCATTGAAAATACCAGCTAAAGCAGGGTTACGTAGCAGGGGAGCTTCGTAAAACTGTGAGAAAGTTAAATCTTGACTAAACCCTATTTGGCAAACAGACAAGAATAAAACAAATGATACTATATTTTTTTTCATAACAAAAAATGCTTTAGGTTAATTATTTAATTAGTGCAACATTACCCGAGTAAGTGAATTTTGTTCCATTAGCACATTCAACTTCACAAGTGTAAACGTACACTTCTGTTGGTGCAATCACCCCTCCTATTTTACCATTCCAAGATGTTAAAGTATTTGGAGTAAGTGTTCCAAGTGCATCTGGCACAAATCCTGAACGTTCAAATACCACCTGACCCCAACGATTAAATACTCTTAAACTTAATACTTTAGGTATTCCAACTGCTGTAATGTAGAAGTAGTCATTAACACCATTTCCGTCTGGAGTAAAGGCATTTGGTATATAAACCTGACTTGCTTCGCAGAATGCTATGATACAAATATCGCTTGAAGCCTTACAACCATAAATACTTGTTGCATCTACGTGGTAGCAAGTATTTGCACCAACTGTTGCAATAGGATTTCCGCAATTATAGCAGTCTAAACCTGATTGAGTTCCTGTAGAAGTTGTCCAATTCCAAATACCTACTGGTCCATTAACAATTGTTGGATTTAATGAGTATAATGTTCCGCCTTGCAACACAACAGTATCTAATCCTAAGCTCAAACGAAGTGTATCACCCACAGCAATTAATACAGAGGCAGATGTGTTAGGGAAGCAATTCGATGCATTTGTTCCTACAACAGTATATGTAGTAGTTGCTGTTGGTGTTGCTACTACACGATTACCACGAATAGTATCTAAACCTGAAGCAGGCGACCATAAATAAGATCCTGCACCACTTGCTGTTAACACAACAGTTTCACCCAAACAAATACTATCGTTTGGAGAAGCACTGATGTTGATAGTGTAAGGTTGTATTATAGAAATATTAATACTTGCAGTGTCAGTACATCCATTTGCACTTGTTCCTGTAACGATAAACTTAGTAGATACAGTAGGAGTCGCAATAACAATTGCACCAGTTGTAACATTCAATCCTCCATTAACAGGAATCCAATCGTAGGTAGCAATTGGTATTGCACCAGAACTTGAAGCTGTTAAGTTTATGCTATTGCCTAAACACATTGCAGTGTCTGTACTTGGGTTAATAGAAACAATAGGAGCACCATTTACAACAAGTGGATTACTAACTAAAGTGCTTTTACAACCAGCAGATGTTACAACAGTTAGTGTATCATAGAAAATACCTTGTGTACCATAAATAGTTTGTGTACTTATCCCACTTCCAGTTGTTCCATTACCAAAGCCCCAATTGTAATTTGTTATTGGATCTTCGCTTAAACCAACATTAGCAGTATAGTTCACAACCAATCCAGCACATACAGTATCTTGACGAGTGATGCTTAAAATATTTGGAATATTATTTACTTTCACAAAAACTGGTGTAGTAGCAACAGTGTCAACACAACCACTTATTGATGAGTCTTTTAAGAAAACATTGTAAGTGCCAGTAGTGTTAAATGTTACACTTGGATTTACTGAATTGTAAGTAACACCATCAATTATCCAAGTGTAAGCAGGTGAACTTGACAATTGATCGTTGTGCGATGTATTGGTGAAACTTAATACTGTGTTACCACAACTTTGAGCTTGAGGATTAATAGTGTAAGATGCTTTTACATAATCTACCCTTATTGGTCCAAAAGCACTTACAAAATATGTACATCCATTAGCTGACTTCAATGTAACATTTGGATAATAAGTACCACCTACTGTGTAAGTATGTGTAAATGGATTAACAAATGTTGAGTAAAGCACTGTTACAATAGGTGTAGCATCGCCATAGTTAATAGTAATGCTATCTGTAGCATTTGCATTAAGGTTAAAATGAGCAACTGCTGGGTTAGTAGCTGTTCCACATATATAACCTGTATCGTGTAGCCAAGTTCCTACAGGTGCAGTAACATTTACAAATTGTGTATCTGTGTAGAAACAACCACCAGCATTTGTAACATTTAGCGTTACAGCATATTGACCCAAGTTGCTGTAAACATAAGTAGCAGGGCTTACAGTTGAAGTTCCTATACCATCACCAAAATTCCAAGCAATATTGTTAATTGGCAAGGTTGTTATTGCAGATGTATTGGTAAACAATAATGTATCTGGTAAACAACTTTTACCTACTTGTGTAATTGTAAATGCAGCAGGCATTGTATCTCTTACTGTTACAGTTTGAATATTTGAAACTGCAGTACAAGAAACCTGTCCACCAATTGGTGTAGGTTGAGTTCTTGTTGCAGTTAATTGAACATTATATGTTCCACTTGAAGGATAAGCATATAAAGGATTTGCTGCACCACTTGTAGTTGCATTTCCAAAAGTCCATACATAACTTGTTGCAGTATCTGTTAAGTTAGTAAAATGTACACTATCGCCTTTACAAACTGTAATATTAGGATTAATTGCAAATGCAGCTATTGGTGTACCATAAGCAATAATACTATCAGTAGTACTAACGCTACCACAAGCCGTGCTACCAGTAAGCGTTATTACATAATGCCCAGAGTGCGTATAAACGTGCATTACACTATCCACACCATTTGAAGTTGGAACAGATGGTGTACCATCTCCAAAATCAAATACATAAGTTGTACCGCCTACGCTATTGTTATAAACCATTACCGTGTCTGGCGTACATTTATATTTATTTGTAGCTTTTACCAACATATTCAATGTAACAGTGTTTGCAGCAACTACCACACAATTGGTAAACGAATCGCTTGCACATTCATTACTTGCAATTAATTTAGGACAAATTGTTGTTAAAGTAGATACATTATAAGTATGTTGTGGGTTGGTTTGTGTAGAACCAACTGTATTTCCTGCATCACCAAATATCCAAGCATAAGTAACATTTGAGTTAGCCACCGTTTTATTGGTAAATGTATCAGGAATACCAGAACATTGATATGTAGGGCTTACACTAAACAATACGTGCGGTCTTGTTCTGATAGTAATATTATGTGTTGATGTATTACTGCCACAAACAGGTGAAAATGCTGTTAATATTGCAGTATAGATAGCATCTAATCCTGTAATGCTTGGAGGATATACAATCGAATTAAAGTCTGTTGAATTAGCAGTCGTCCCTCCAGCATAAGATTGCCATTGATATGTAAACAATCCAACATTTGGTGTTGTATTAGTGAAATTAAATGTAGTTGTACTTGTTCCAGTGTTATTTGCACAACCACTGTCTGCTGACACTGTAAATGAAGGGAATGGTGTTGCTGAAGTATAATACCATCTACTTAAGCTATCAGATTTGCAACCTTGAGTACTTGTCGCAATTAATGTTATTTTAACGCTATCCAAACCATTTGCTATAGTATAGCTAGGGAATGCTGCCCCCACACCTATCTGAAATCTTACTCCAGCTGTATCTGCATACCAAGTGTAATTGATATTTAGTATAGGATTAAATGGTATTACAGAAATTGTAAATGGAGCACATCTAACATATTGTGTGCTACTAAAATTTGCCTTAGCATCTGGGTTAGGAATCACAAATGCTACAGCACTTGTATCTATACATTTACCAGAAGTAACAGGGCGACGAACATAGAATGTATCAGTTAAAAGACCACCTGGCGTATAATTCTGGGTAGTATTATTTGCATTTACCCAAAGTCCATTAGCATAATGATGGTTATAAGATGAAACTGAATCCCAAGTATAAGTGTATATTCCATTTCCACCAGTTGGCATACTACCAATGAATGTTGGTATTGGTGTATTAATACAAACAGAAGGTGAAGCTGGAGTAATTGTATTATTCAGAATTTTTGACTGCACTACTATTTTTGAAATAGCACTGTAGTCATAACAAGAATCAGATTTTACAAATCTACGTACCCAAACATCTGTAGAGGTTGTGTAAGCATAGGTAGCACCATTTGTTCCATCAGTAATCCAGTTTGCTCCATTATCTGTAGAATATTGCCATTGATATGTGAATACACCACTACCATTTGTAGGTGTAGAGCCTGCAAAAGTTACTGTTGTACCACTACAAACAGTATCAGCAGAAGGCATAATTGTATTAGTTTGTATAGGAGCTCTATTAATAACTGTGATAGCATCAGAACTACCAGGGCAACTTAGGTTTTTAATAGACCATACAAATTTATAAATACCCGGTAACGTAATATTTGCATTTACAGGATTGGTAGTTGTAACATCATTTGGCGGTAATCCAAAAGAAAAACCTGTACCACCTGAGTTTAACTGTCCAGAAACCATTTGCCAAGAACCGCTACCAATTACTGGGTTATTACCAGTTAATAAAATGTTAGTTGCTCCACACAAAATAGTGTCATTACCAGTGTGAGCAATATCTGCTGCACCAGGCAACTGTATTTTAATTGGTAAAGTTGTATCAATTGTACAGTTACCATTTTGAACAATTGCTCTATACCAAGTTGTTGTAGAAACTGATACAGAAATTGGATTACCAATTGCAAATGGAGCTCCAAAGTTTGATGTACCACCTGTTGTAGATTGTATCCAACGAATATTTGATGAATTACCTCTATAACCAGATAATGTTAGAGAAACCACAGTATTTGGCGTACAAACTACAGTATCGCTTGCTGTAATTGTACCAGCAATTGTTGCACTATCAACAATTACAAGTGGTGCTGCTGTGTAAATAGAATCTTTACAACCATAGCTCCATCCTTTTGAATAAAGCAAAGCTTTATAGTTAGCACTTTGAGTAGCGGTTTGCAACAAAGGGTTTGCTGTAGTTGGCAACACAGTTGTTGTACCTGGAGGACCAGATAATGTATATTCCCAATGAGAAATATCGCTTAAGGTTGCATCAATATTTGCAGTAAGTGATATAGAACTGCCTTGGCAATAACTACTTTGTGCTGGTGCAATAGTAACAGCTGCTCCCAAAGGTTTGCCAAATGCATAAATCAATAATGCATCTGTTCTATCGGGGCAAACATTGTTTCTTACATTAACCGAAACGTTATAGGTACCCCGGTTGGTAAAGGTGAAATTATGAGTAACCGCTGTTTGAGCATTAAAAGGAGCATCTGAAAAATAGTAAGCATAAGGCGTGGTTGTTGGACCAGATGGTGTAACTGTCAAAGTTACAGTACGTGGGGTAACACCATCTACATCGCACAAAACAATATCGTTTCCTAAAGAAATATTAGGTAGAGAGTCATGCACAAAAATTTCCATACTATCTGTTGAAGAAAAACAACCTAATAATTTAGGGTCAATCCTCCATTTTATTCTGTAGCGAGAATTTGGTTTTAGTCCACACAAAACAGTTAATGAGTCATTGTCAATAGTTGGAAATGGTACTGGTCCACCAGTAACATTGGTTACTGTTAAAGTACCAACACCCGAAGCTCCAGGACTACTGTGTTTAATGGTAAAACAACTACTATCGCACAAGAATACTGTTGCATGGCTTGCTGGCTGATTGGTAATTTTTGCAATATTTGGTCCAGGAGTTACAATTACTGTAACACAAGTTTGAGGACCAGGACAGCCATAAGCACTAACAGTTTTAACACAATAGTTCATTGTATCTGTTGTACCAGCAGGGCTTGTATTGAAAAGTGTATCAGCTATTAAACCTGGTTTATTTGTACCATTTTTATTACCTGTAATAATACCTTGGTTGCTAAAAGTTGTCCAGTTAAATAAATCTGTTGGTGTATCACCAATCAATGTAATACTATCTCTATCGCCACTACACATACTATGTGCAGCATTGCCCGGACGCCATACAGTTACAGTAGGTGCACCAGCTACAGGACGTACAGTATCATAAACATAATAAGGATTTCCAGGACAACCATCTTTTGTTGGAGAAACAGTATATCTTACAATCCCATTTCCGAAATTTACATCTGTTATTATATTTCCTGAACCACTGGCAGGAGGAGTTGGAGAAATAACACCTGCAATTACATCAACTGTCCAAGTCATATTAGCATTCACCAAACCAGGATTAGTGATATGATAACTTAATGCAGTACCTGAACAACTATTAAAACTAGTATCATTAAGTGTTACACAAGGGCGTACATATAATTTGCGAGAGCTGGTGAAAGAAGCACAAGCTGTTGGTCTTACACCAGATGCAGACATTGTGATAGTAAATTTATATCCGGTGTCGCAAGCAAGGGCTTTATCATTTGGTCCTAAAGTTAAAATAGGATTAAAAATGTTTGGTGTAGAAGGGTCTCCACAAGATGGAGAGAAATAACTATCGCCTGTTCCATCCATTGTCCAACAAATTTGACCAACCGCTCCACCACCACTAACATTTGCACCAGTAATACCAAAGAAATTGGCAGTGTGGCAAACAGAATCTACCAAACCTGTATTAGTACCAGCACTTACACTGATAGGTTGTCTTAGTGCAACATACTGCACGGCTGTTTTAGGTTGGCAGCTATTGCTGAAGAAAATAGTTACTTTATATAATCCTGCTGTTATAAATTTAATTTTAGCATATTTTGATGTACTATCTGTACCATTTTGATATGAATAATCTGTGTTGTAAACAGCAGTGCCAAATACACCAGAACCTACACTGGTTTCTTTTTGAACCGTCCATTTAAAAGTTAAATTACCTACAGAGCTTGCCTGATATGCATAATGAACTGAGTCGAAAGTTGTTGGGCTTAGGTTAGTAGTTTGAACCCCAGGAGTATAATCAATTGAAAGAGGTGTTGGGTAATTACAAATTGTAAC
>JANYEP010000104.1 GCA_025363075.1 Chitinophagaceae bacterium
TTATCTACCATTTCCAGGCGATAATAGAGTGTAGTTGGTAGTGAGTAATTAGTAGTTAATTTATCTGTAAATGAGTAGGAAGAAGTGCCAATATTTACTTTGGCAATGCCTGTAAAATCTTTTCCATTGCTGCTGCGTTGAATATTAAAATGAGACACATTTAGTTCATTGGTTGTTTGCCAGTTTAGTAAGACATTATTGTTTTCTTTTTGTGCAGAGAAGGAGAGGAGTTTGAGGGGGAGTAAGCAAGTGTTTATTCTGATTGGCTTGGGAAAAGAATCAAAAGGAAATGTGTTTATTATTTGTAATGTATTTGATTGCCTTCTATAGTAATGCAATTGAGTTTCTGGTCCATCAGGACAACCATCCCAACTACATAAAAACGGATCTCCACTTCCTATGCCTTCTATTATTCCAAAATAACTACTCCAAATATTCGAATTGGTTTTTAATCCCAATAACATTTGTGTACCTAAATAAAAAGTATCTTTTTGATCTACTGTACACGCTGCATTATAACCATCGAAAGGAAAACATTTGTCTGGGAGATAAGATGTATTTTGAGGAAAAATATCATTAATATTTAGATGGGTTATGGAATCAAAATTATACAGCATATTAATTTGACCTGTTGAGGAGCATCCAATGAAATTGTGCATACTATCCTCTCTCAGCAAATAATATAAAAAAGCTTTATTGGTATCTAAAGAATAAGTATATGATGTTATAAAAGGATAATTAATCGGATTAGCATATCTATGTTTAAAATAAACTTTAAAAAACACCTTATTATTTACTAATGTATCTCCATCTAAATATTTTGTATGTAGTACAAATGACATTGGTAACCCACCCACAGTTAAATATCGCCATTCGCTTGAGCAATCTAAATATTTGTTTTGTGCTTTAGCACTCATTAAGCTCAATGCAAAACCAATAATTAGCAGCAATTTTTTCATTGTGTTTATTTTTAAGATTTTGTAAACCAAATGTATCTTTTTAAAATTACAAAGCCAGTAAAAATTTAAACCCAATGCTTTTACATATTTCTCACTTCAACAATTAAAAACTTTAAGTAGTTGGTGTTTTCCATTCCCCACACAATGGGGTGGTCGGCAGCTTGTGCATTAAACACAACTTGCTTAATTTTTTTGCGTGCATCTTTTGCAGCTTGTTGAATGGTGTGTAAAAACAGCTCTGGCTGCACCAGATTGGTACAGCTTGATGTTACCAAAAAGCCACCATTTTTAATGAGTTTCATTCCACGCAAATTAATTTCTTTATAGCCAGTAATTGCTTTTGAAATAGTTTCTCTACTCTTTGTAAACGCAGGTGGGTCAAGCATTACAACATCATATTTTTTTTCTTCTTTGCCCCAATTTTTCAACACATCAAAGGCATTCATAGCTTCAAACTTGCAAATATTATCTAAGCCGTTAAGAGCTGCATTTTTATTGGCTTGTGCCACTGCATTTTCACTAATATCAATTCCAAAAACAGATTTTGCACCATAGTGTGCAGCGTGAATTTCAAATGTGCCTGTGTAAGTAAATGCACCTAAAACATCAGCACCTTTTACAATATGTTGAATGGCTCTTCTATTGTCTTGCTGGTCTAAAAAATAGCCAGTTTTTTGCCCATTTTCTATGTCAACATTAAACTTCAGTCCATTTTCATTAATGATAATATTGGTGCTGAATGGTGTAGATAAAAACCCTTTGTATTGTTGCAAGCCTTCAAGTTCACGCACAGGCACATCGTTGCGTTCATAAATGCCCTTTGGTTTAAAGATTGTTTCCAAAGCCTTTACTATAAAGGGTTTGAACTTATCCATTCCAAAAGATAAAGTTTGAATTACAAAATAATCGTTGAACTTATCAATGATTAAAGCAGGCATTTCATCGGCTTCGCCAAATATTAAACGACAGTTTTCTACATAGCCAATTCTTTGGCGATATTCCCAGGCTTGTTTAATTTTATCAAAGAAAAACTGCTCATTAATTTCTTCTTTTTTTCTGGTTAATAAACGAACAACAATTTGCGATTTTGCATTGTAATATCCTCTACCACAAAACTTATCATCGTGGTAAAAAACATCTACAATATCGCCTGCATTTGGCTCTCCAATTATCTTTTCAACTTCATTACCAAACACCCAAGGATGACCATTGAATATGCGTAAAGCTATTTTTCTTTTAAGAATTATTTTTGTCATTTATTTTTTTGTTGCCACAGATAACACAAATATTTCTGTAGTATTTACAAGAAATTATTTACTACTTTTTCCTTCGTTATATTTTTTTGCAGCAGCAATAAAACCAACGAATAATGGCGAAGGATTTTCTACTGTACTTTTTAACTCTGGATGATACTGAACGCCAATAAAGAAAGGGTGTGTAGGGATTTCCATAATTTCAACCAAGCCAGTTTCTGGGTTTGTGCCACTGGCAATCATACCAGCAGTTTCAAACTTTACTAAGTAGTCGTTGTTGAATTCGTAGCGATGGCGATGACGTTCTGTAATATTTGTTTTACCATAAATTTTATGGGCTAAACTATCTTCTTCAATCTCGCAAGGATAAGCACCCAAACGCATTGTCCCACCCATCATTTTAATACGTTTTTGCTCTTCCATCATATTCACAACAGGGTTGCTTGTGTTGCTGTTCATCTCTGTACTGTGTGCATCTTTTATGTCCAAAACATTTCTTGCAAATTCTATTACTGCCATTTGCATTCCAAGGCAAATTCCAAAGAATGGTAAACCAGTTTCTCTTGCATATTGAACAGCAATAATTTTTCCTTCAATGCCTCTGCTACCAAAGCCTGGAGCTACAAGCAAACCATCAAGTCCTTCAAGTTTTTCACCAACATTTTGTTCGTTGATAAACTCGCTATGAATGTCTATCACTTTTACTTTTACCTCGTTCATTGCACCTGCGTGAATGAAACTTTCGAGGATACTTTTATATGCATCCTGCAACTCAATATATTTTCCAATAAGACCAATAGTAACTTTTGCTTTTGGATATTTTAATTTATCGAGAAATGTTTTCCAGTTATCAAGATTAGGTTCTGGATAATCTGTAATGCCCAATTTGCGTAGCGTTATCACATCCAGTTTTTCTCTCAACATCAACAATGGCACTTCATAAATGGTGCTTGCATCCATTGCTTCTATTACAGCCTCACGTTTTACATTGCAGAATAAAGCAATTTTATTTTTAATTTCATTGCCCAAAACCTCTTCTGTTCTACACACAATAATATCTGGATGCACACCAGTTTCCCTAAGCATTTTAACGCTATGTTGTGTAGGTTTTGTTTTAAGTTCTTTTGCAGCTTTTAAGTAGGGAACAAGCGTAAGGTGAATCGCCAACACATCTTCTTCTGGCAACTCCCATTGTAACTGACGAACAGCTTCTATAAAAGGCAAACTCTCAATGTCGCCAACGGTTCCACCAAGTTCGGTAAGCACAATATCGTAGTCGCCAGTTTTACCAATCAACTGCATTCTGCGTTTTATTTCATCGGTAATATGAGGCACAACCTGCACTGTTTTTCCAAGAAAATCTCCCGCACGTTCTTTATTAATAACTGTTTGATAAATTCTACCAGTAGTAACATTGTTAAGCTGCGAAGTATTGACACTTAAAAACCTTTCATAGTGACCCAAATCTAAATCGGTTTCTGCACCATCTTCTGTTACAAAACATTCACCGTGTTCATAAGGGTTTAATGTGCCTGGATCAACGTTAATATAAGGGTCAAATTTTTGAATGGTAACCCTAAAACCCCTTGCCTGCAAAAGCTTTGCAAGACTTGCTGCAATAATTCCTTTACCCAAACTGCTGGTAACACCACCTGTTACAAAAATATATTTAGCCATAATAAAATGTTTGTCAATTATTAAATTATAAATTAATTGATAGCTGTTATTGATTAAATAGTTTAGTTAATGTATTGCTACAATACAATTTCTACTAATCAAAACTTTATATTAAAAAGGGAATCAACTACAAATCAAAGTGACCTTTGAAAACTATTTAGAGGTCGTGCAAACATAGTAGAAAAAAAGTTTGAGGAAAATATTAATACCATCAGCAATGGTACTTGTAGTTTAATTTAGTTACTACACCTGTAAAGAGTTGCAATGTTATCACAACGGTGCTTACCAAATATTTGATATTTGCTATTTTTATGTAAAAAAATGGCGTTAAAACCCAAGCATTAAGTATGGGAACAAATACAATTGATATCAGCAACCTTGCCAAAGGGTTTTACTTAGTTTCTACCATTACAGAACAAGGAAAAACTACTAAGAAATTAGTGGTGGAATAAAAACAAGTACGAAATTAGAAGTACGAAGTTAGAAATACGAAGTACGAGATTAGAAGTACGAAGTACGATTTACAAAAATCCCCGAAGCATTGCTTCGAGGGTTTTTGGTGTCTCCAAATAGTTTTATAATAGACCTCTTCGAGAATTGAAATGCTGTTTGAATTTAACGTCATTTCGAGTGAGGCACGAACGAGAAATCTGCTTGTTTTGGAGATTTCTCGGCAAGAACCTTCGAAATGACGAATTGTCGAAGAGGTCTATTATTATTTAATGCTACGATTGTCATCCTGAGCTTGTGGAAGGGCATTGCAAAAACAATTTCCGAAGAAGTCCATTATTCCAAATTATGTATAACATATATTTAAAAGTGCTATGGTTATAATTATCAGGCTACCGACAATTTGTCTTCTTTTGCCTGTTTTAATCATCAAAATACCAAAATTTCTTGCCCAATTGTCCATAAGAACGCTTCAAACACGCATCCTAACAGTTCAAACACGCATCCTAATAGTTCAAATATGTTCTCTAATAGTTCAAATGGGATATCTAACTATTCAAATACATAATCTAACCAATTTCATTAGACCTCTTCGAGAATTGAAATGCTGTTTCAATTTAACGTCATTTCGAGTGAGGCACGAACGAGAAATCTGCTTGTTTTGGAGATTTCTCAGGCAAGAACCTTCGAAATGACGAAACTTATTTTAATGCTTAAAGAGGTAAAATGTTGGTAAGGAAAACACTAACATTGGCAAAACACCCTCTTTTTTTTACAAGCATATCAGTCGAGAGTAAACCATTATGCTTCTTCACTAAACAGTTATGCTTTTTTGTTCTACCGATATGCTTTTTGTCTAAAAGCATATCAGTCGAGAGTAAACCAATATGCTTCTTCACTAAACCGTTATGCTTTTTATTGCGAAGCATATCAGTTGAAGCTCAACCAGTATGCTTACACTATTTTTCATTATTCTTTCACAATAAAAACAAAGCATTATGTCTTAAACCATTTATTGTAGCTTAAGCTACCACAACCTTTAAATTGAAACTGTCCCACTTTTTTGCCGTTGCAGGTGTTCTTCACCTGCAACAATTTATAAACAATGTTGTTGAAGAACGCTCACATTGGCACAAAAAAACAAATCGAGGCGTGTGCCTACACAATTAACCAAAAAATATTTTGCCATTTACCCCCCCCCCCCCCATATTTTTGTAAAAATATTTACCCAACAAATAACAATACCCAACGCTCTTTTCAATTATATTTCAACACTAAACCAAAATAAAACAACAATGAAACACACATTTACCAAACTTGTAATCCTTTGCCTACTTGCTTTTGGGGCAATAAACAATGCCAATGCACAATGCTTTAAAAAAATTAGTGCAGGGCAATATCATACCATAGCCATTAAAACCGATGGCACACTTTGGGCTTGGGGGTATAATACGTATGGACAATTAGGCGATGCAACAATAGTAAATAGAAGCAGCCCTGTGCAAATAGGTGTAGCTACTAACTGGGCAAGTGTAAGTGCAGGGCTTGGTCATACTATAGCTATTAAAACCGATGGCACACTTTGGGCTTGGGGGTATAATACGTATGGACAATTAGGCGATGGAACAACTACACAAAGAATCAGCCCTGTGCAAATAGGTGTAGCTACTAACTGGGCAAGTGTAAGTGCAGGAGGTTATCATACTACAGCTATTAAAAGCGATGGCAGCCTTTGGGCTTGGGGATATAATACGTATGGAGAATTAGGTGATGGAACAATTGTAAACAAAAGCAGCCCTGTGCAAATAGGTACGGCTACAAATTGGGCAAGTATAAGTGCAGGAGGTTTTCATACTATAGCTATTAAAAGCGATGGCAGCCTTTGGGCTTGGGGGTTGAATAATTATGGACAATTAGGCGATGGAACAACGGTAAATAAAAGCAGCCCAGTACAAACAGGTGTAGCTACCAACTGGGCAAGTGTACGTGCAGGACAATATCATACTACAGCTATTAAAAGCGATGG
>JANYEP010000137.1 GCA_025363075.1 Chitinophagaceae bacterium
CGAAAATTTTGAATACAATTTTTATAAAAAATGCCTATTTACAGTATGTGAATAGGCATTTTTACTCTTGTGTTAATTATTAAATTATTAGAACGAATAGTGGATACTAAAATACTAACATTCCTTTATCTCCACGATCAATAATCGTGATACCCAAACATTCATCATCTGTTAAATCACCAGTTCTTGGTCCACAATCAGGAGGGCAAAGTTGACCTCTGTTGTATGCTAACACGTTTGTTCCTTTTTCTGTTTGTACATAAATGTCTTTATTCTTAACACCTAATGCTGTTTGAGCTTCTTTAGTTCCTACCATCACCAATGTTTGTCTACCAGCATACTCAGGCATTTCTTTATGGTCTGTATCGTAAGCACCAAAGTAAAATTTCAATCCATCAGCTCCATGCATTTTGGCTTCTGCAATAAAATCCTCCATTTCTTCAATACTCCACCAAGCACTCAAACTATCTTCTTTGCCAATTCGCTCACTATTGTGTACCCATCTTTCTTTTTTATAATTTCTTATTACATTATCTACGTGTGCGGTATCCACATATTTTCCTACTCTATTTGCTGTTTTAGTAATTGTTGCCATAACGATTTTATTTGGGGTTAAAAAATTTAGAATGTAAAAGTAGATTTGTGTTTTGTACTTTATTGTGTAGTAGTCTTGCATAAAGCATTGATTCTAAATAAGAAAAAAACTTAACTTGCTGATAATGTGGATAAACTTTAAAAAAAGGCAAAAAAACCCCCTAGATCTAGGGGGTAAAAAACCCTAGATCTAGGGGGTTAGAATTTGGGGTATTTTTAAACAATCTAGGGGAATTTCTAGGGTTTCTTTAAAACAAACAATATCTATTAAAAAACACAGTTAATATTGTGTCAGAATCACAAGAAGGGCTTCAGAGATAAAGTTATTTAACCAGTCTTTGACTTCGCGTTTTTAAATTCTATATCCTATATCCGTACTTATTAAAGTACTAAACCGTTTGCCCCATTGGTTTTCCAATGGGGTTTTTATCCCCCTTAAATCAAGGACTTTTGATTTATCATAGATTATATTACCTACCTTGCAGTAATTTCTATTTAATATTTACGTTCTATAATAAGTTATAAACACACCAACAGCTAAACAAACTGCGTTTCGATTGCTTTTTTATTACTACTAAATTGTTATTGTATGTTCCAAAACTTTACTATCATTAATAGAAGATTTTTTGCGACTTTCTTTATGTTTTTAAGTTGCAATTTTGTTTTTTCTCAAGCTGCAAACTTTACCATCAACAATAGTTCTCAATGCTTAAATGGTAATAGCTTTATTTTTTCTAATACATCAACTGCTGGGGCAACTGCATATCAATGGAGTTTTGGAGATGGTTCTACTTCAACTACTGTAAACCCAACCCACATTTATCCAGCAAGTGGTAATTATAGTGTGCAGTTGATTGCAACCTATGCAGGAATAAATTACTACACCAATAAAACCGTAAATGTTAATGCGGTTCCACAATGTAATTTTTATTCAACCGTTGCTACGGGTACTGGCAACAGTTACACTTTTGTTAGCTCTACAACGATTGCTAGTGGTAGTATGAGTTACAGTTGGAATTTTGGTGATGGAGGAACATCAACATTGGTAAACCCTCAACACACATTTGCAAATAATGGAAACTACAACGTTACTTTAACTGTAACTAGCGATAATGGATGTGTATGCTCAACCTCAACCTTAGTAACGGCAACTGTTTCAACTTCTGGAGGCAGTGGCATACCTTCATCTTCATCATTGTATAGTTTTTGTGTAAACAAATCGCAACAATGCTTAACAGGTAATAGTTTTATTTTTACGAATAGTTCTATTGGTACGGTTAGTACAACTTACAGTTGGAATTTTGGCGATGGAACAACATCAATTGCTTCAAATCCAACAAAATCTTACTCAAACGCAGGCACATACAATGTTAAATTAATTGCTACTGATAGTGGAGTAAATTATTATACAACAAAAACTATTGTAGTAGAAGCAGTACCAGCTGTTTCTATAAGTGGAGGTAATTGTGTTGGCAATACATTAACAGCAAATGTTTCCAATAGCAATACTATTGAAAGTATTGTATGGAGTTTAGGAGGTTCAGTTGTAAATACATCAACACCAAGTTATAGTTTAAGCACACAAGTAGCTGCAGGAGGAAATGGAACAAGTACTATTCCATATCCTGTTCCATTAAATGTTTCAACGAATCAAACCGTTATTCCTAAAGGAGTTTATTTAGATGCTGATAAAAATCTTTATGTAATAGATAATTATACATCAAGACTTACTAAGTGGGCAAATAATTCAAGTGGTTTATCTGTTGCATCAAGTATTCAATTAACAGGTGTGGGTGTTGATTGTGCAGGCAATGTTTATATAACTGATGATGTAAATAATTGGGTGAAAAAATGGACACCAGGTGCTATAAGTGGAATAACAGTTGCTGGTGGAAATGGTGCAGGCAGTGCAGCTAATCAATTGGATAATCCAAGAGGTAATATTTATATAGATGCTGCTGGTAATATTTATATTAATGACACTTATAATCATAGAATACAAAAATGGGCAGTAGGAGCAACAAGTGGTGTAACTGTTGCTGGTGGTAATGGGCAAGGCAGTGCTGCTAATCAACTAAGCTACCCACAAGGCTTTTTTGTAGATGCTGTTGGAAACATTTATGTGAGTGATAACCAAAACTACAGAATTCAAAAATGGGTAGTAGGAGCAACAAGTGGCGTAACAGTTGCAGGAGGAAATGGACGAGGAATGGGTTTAAATCAATTCTATAATTCATCTTCAGTTTATGTAGATGCTGTAGGAACAATTTATGTAGATGACATTGATGTTAGTGGAATGCATAGAATACAAGTTTGGACAAACAATGCTATAACAGGAATAACTGTTTTAAATGTCAATGGAAGTTATCCAATTTATGCTATTGCAACTGCTTTTGTTGATGTAACTAATGGCGATATTTATATTGCAGATGATGCTAATAATCGTGTTGTAAAATATACAACTTCAAATATTGCAAATACCTACACACCAGTAACTACAGGTGTTTACACAGTTACTGCTACTTCTTTTGCAGGATGTACTTCAACTGCTACAACTACAGTTTCTGGTAGTAGTGTTACACCAGCAATCTCTATCACTGCTGGAACATCTTGTCAAGCTTCAATTTGTTCTGGAAGTAGTATAACATTTAATGCTGCTATAGCAAATGGCGGCACTTCTCCTAACTATCAATGGAAAGTAAATGGAAATAATGTTGGTACCAATAGTAGTACATTCACTACTACATCTTTAAACAATAACGATATTGTAACTTGCGTGTTGACTAATTCTGATGCTTGTGCAAGTCCTGCATCTGTAACAAGTAATTCAATAGCAGTAACTGTTTATACAACTCCTAATGCCAGTATTACAAATAATGGCTGTATTAGTGGAGGATTGAGTATCTCTGGTACAGGTACAACAGGTAGCTCTGTTACTTGGCTACTGGCAGGAAGTCCAGTGTTTACAAGTACTCCAACTTGGGACACAGTTGGTGTTACAGTTGCTGGAAACTTAACTTCTGGTTTTTCTGCAAGCGAATTAAATAGTCCATCAGATGTGTTTATTGACAACAATAATAATATTTATGTATGTGATATTTATAATAATAGAATTCAAAAATTTCCTACAGGAAGTGTAGGAGGTACAAGTGCTACAACTGTTGCTGGTGGCAATGGTAATGGTTATGCAAGTAATCAATTGCAAAATGCTTATGGCTTTACTTTAGATGCAACAAATAATATTTATATCACTAACAGTTTTGCTCATAGAATTGATAAATGGTTAGCAGGTGCAACAAGTGGAACTACGATTGCTGGCGTTTCTGCATCTTATGGAAATGCTGCAAATCAATTTCAATTACCTAAAAGAATGGTATTGGATAAATGTGGCAATATGTACATAGCAGATAGCTATAACCATCGTGTACAAAAGTTTGCTATTGGTTCAACTGTTGGCGTAACAGTAGCTGGAGGAAATGGCAATGGCAATGCTGCAAACCAACTTTCTTATCCAACAGATGTGGCTTTGGATGATGCAGGAAATTTATATATATGCGATAATGAAAACCATAGAATACAAAGATTCTCACCAAATAGCACAAGTGCAAGTAATGGTGTTACAGTTGCAGGAAATGGTACAGCAGGAGCTGCACTGAATCAATTGAATAGTGCGTGGGGTTTTACAGTTGACGGTGCAGGCAATTTGTTAATTGCAGATACTTATAACAACAGAGTTGTTTATTGGTCAGTGGGTGCAACAACAGGCGTGAAAGTAGCTGGTGGTAATGGTTACGGTACAACTGGTCGTCATTTTAACTATCCAACAAATGTTGCTTTAGACAATGCAGGAAATTTTTATGTAGCAGATGAACATAATAATCGTGTACAAAAATTTAACTTAATCTCTACTACTACATTCGCTCCATCAATACCTGGAGCATACTCAGCAGTAGTAACAAACAATAGTGGTTGTAATGCAACAACAAATACTGTAACAATTGCAGCTTGCACAGTAGTAACGCCACCAAGCCCTTCATTTACAACCAACACAACTCAACAATGTATTACTGGAAACAATTTCGTTTTCACTAATACATCTACAGCACCAAGTGGCACTACTTATAGTTGGTCTTTTGGTGATGGCTCAAGCTCAACAACAGCAAGCCCTATACACGTTTATACAGTATCTGGATATTACAATGTTCAAATGATAGCAACATACAATGGACAAAATTATTATGCCAATAGCCAAAGTGTTTATGTGGGTGCAAAACCAGTAGCAAATTTTACTCAGTATTATAATAGCCCATTAACTTACACTTTCAATAGCACATCAACTATTAGTAGTGGTAGTATTGCAAGCTATGCTTGGAATTTTGGAGATGGTGGAACAGGTGCTACATCCAACCCTCAACACAGTTTTGCAACAGCAGGAACAAAAAATGTAAAACTTATTGTTATAAGCGATGCAGGTTGTAAAGACAGCATTACAACTTCTGTAGTTATTAGCAGTAACAATGGAGGAACAGGAGGTGGTTCTACACCCACACCATCATTTATTGTAAACACAACTCAACAATGCATTGCTGGAAATAGTTTTGTGTTTACAAATACATCAACTGCACCAAGTGGTACAACATATTTATGGAACTTTGGTGATGGCTCAACATCAACAGCAGCAAGCCCTACACACGTTTATTCAACGTCAGGCTATTATTATGTTTCAATGATTGCATCATATAATGGACAGAATTATTATGCAAGTGGACAAAGCGTTGTTGTAGGAGCAAAACCTGTTGCATCGTTTAACACTATTACAGGAACTGGTAGTGGCAATGCACACACCTTTATTAGTACATCAACAATTGCAAATGGAAGTATGACTTATTTATGGGACTTTGGCGATGGAGCAACTTCTACATTAAACAGCCCTCAACATATATTTACAAGTGCTGGAACAATAAATGTAAAACTTGTTGTAACAAGTAATTTGGGTTGTAAGGATAGTGTTACACAATCAGTTATTATCTGCCCAACATTTACCAATGCTGCATTCACTATTAATTCTGCATCATCTTGTTTTACTGGAAACTACTTTGGTGTGCAAAATTATTATGGAAATAATGCAGGCTATCCAATGACATATTTATGGAACTATGGTGATGGTTCAACATCAACTTTACAAAATCCACCAACACATTCTTATGCAGCAGTTGGTAGTTATAATATTACTTTAACAACAACCTTATCTTATCCAGGCTGTTCTGCAATTACATCAAACTATAACAATACAGTTACTGTAAACCCAATGCCAGTAGCTAATTTTAATATCAGTGGTAGCCCAACAACAATGTGTTATGCTGCCAATAATTATACCTTCAATAACACAACTTCCATTGCAAATGGCAGTATGAGTTTTAACTGGAATTTTGGCGATACAATTTATTCAACATTGTATAGCCCAACACATAGCTATACACACGCTGGTTCACAAATGCTTGATTCAAATAGAGGCAGGATATTTATTAAGTTGATTGCTACAAGTGATAATAATTGTAGAGACAGCATCACTAAATTTATAACACTTCGTCCTGTGCCAATTGCTTATGGATTTAGCATAAACGGTGTTTATGGTACACACGATTATCCTTTAAGTAGACCAAATCCTTTTGGTGGATATTTTACATCAAAAATTTTAAATGATACTATAGAGTGTTTTGGTGGTTTCAATACATTTGGTCATAAGGTATTAGGAATGGCAACTGCTCCCAACGATTATTGGAGTGTACATTTTGATGATAGCACTTCTGATTCAGGATTTAGTGGTGTACCTGGAGGTATTGGTCAAGCACCATATCATTCATACAATAGTGCTGGTATTCATAATTTTTCTGGAAATATGATTTCGTATGAAGGTTGTATTTCAAACACTGTTTATGGTCATATAACTATTACTCCCAACAGTGATACAATGCCACATTCTGTAATTGGTTTGCATACTGAAATTACAACAAATGTTGGTGTAGATCCTTTAGGGTTTACATATAATCATTATAAGTTGTACTTTGCTCACTTGGGTTACAGTGCTTGTCGCCCAATTATTAATACAGATTGGAGGTTTTCATTCTTCAGTGGTAATGACCCTTACTGGAATCATGGTTACTTTGATTATGGTTCTTACACTGGTATTAAACCTTTAACATCCGATTCAGCATCATTTCAGTTTGATGCTGATACAAGTTTAACCTATCAGATAAGACTTATTACTACTAACGATTTGGGAATGAAAGATACTGCTATTGCATACTTTGGGGCTACAAATTCGAACTATACTAGTTATCGAACAACGAACATAATTGCTAACAGAAATATTGGAGTATATCCTAACCCTGCAAATAGCGAAGTAAAGGTTGCAGTAAGATTGGAAAAAAACTATAACACCAATTTATATGTTTATAGTTCATTGGGCAAAGTAGTGTTGTTTAGAAAAGATTATTTGTTTGGAAATGTTGTTGAAGAAATGAAACTAAATGTTCTCAATCTTCCTTCAGGTGTATATTACATTAAGCTGAAAGATAGTAACAACAGTACTTTAGCAGATACTAAGTTTGTTAAAATAAATTAATTAAACAACCTTTTTAGTTAAAAAATCCTCGATAATTGTTAATTACTATCGGGGATTTTTTATTTAATTTACTACGATAAAAAGTATTGTGCTTAGCCTTAATATTGCAATTCAAATAATAGCAAGAAATATGCGTATCATTTTATTAAGTTTTTTTTCTTTAACAATTTTCAATGTATTAACAGCTCAACCTGAACGCTGGCAGCAACACATTAAATACAATATTGATGTTAAAGTAGATGCTGCAAACAATCAATTTAATGGTACGGAAAAATTAGAATACACAAACAATTCTCCTGATACTTTAAGCAAAATATTTATCCATTTATACTGGAATGCGTTTCAACCAAATAGTGGTATGGATATGCGTAGCAGAGAGCTTGGAAAAGTTTCTACAAGAAAAGATAGAGCAGGAAACCCTGTGCCAGATTGGGATGGAAGAGTTACTGACAGAATTAGCAAACTATCTTCAAGTGAACAAGGGTATCAAAAAGTATTGTCTGTAAAAATATTGGGTAAAGAGCAAAAGCTAATAGAACACGAAACTATTTTAGAAGTACAGTTATCAAAACCAATTTTGCCAAAGTCTAAAACCCTTTTGGATATTGCGTTTGAAGCACAAGTACCAAAACAAATCAGAAGAAGTGGAAGAAATAATGCAGAGGGTGTTCAGTATAGTATGAGTCAATGGTATCCTAAAATAGTTGAATATGATTATCAGGGTTGGAATGCAAATCCATATATAGCTCGTGAATTTTATGGCGTGTGGGGAGATTTTGAAGTGAAGATAAATATTGATAGAAAATATATGGTTGCTGCCACTGGTATTTTGCAAAATGCAAATACTATTAGCTATGGATATGAAGATAAAGGTGTTGTTGTGCCAGCAAATAAATCTGCAACAAATAGTTGGATTTTTAAAGGAGAAAATATTCACGATTTTGTGTGGGCTGCCGATACTGCTTATCTGCATATTTCTAAAAAAATCAGAACAGGTTTAACCTTTCACGCATTTTACAAAAAAAATGATGTATGGGGCGATAGTGCTTGGAATAACGCGTTGTGGGCAGCCGAAAAGGTTTTGCCATATATTGAAAAACGTTTTGGTGCTTATCCTTATCCTCAATATTCTTTTATAGAAGGTGGCGATGGTGGAATGGAATATGCAATGGCAACTTTGTTAAAAGGCCCAGGTTTAGGCACAGTTTTTCACGAATGGATGCATAGTTGGTATCAACATATTTTGGGTACAAATGAAAGCCTGTATCCTTGGATGGATGAGGGTTTTACAAGCTATGCAGAAAATGAAGTAACAGATTATTACAACGAAAATTGGGCAATGCAAGCACCATTTACCAATGCTAATGCAAAGAAGAATTTAGCTGTTCAAATAGCGAGAGATAAAAACGATTTACCCGCAAAACAAAGCGATAATTATTCAGGTTATTTTGCATTGGCAAAAAGTGGTTTCGAAGAACCTTTAACTACTCACGCTGATCATTTTAATACCAACTATGGTTACTCTCTTGCTTCATATTCAAAAGGCTCAGTGTTTATGGGTCAGTTGGGATATATTGTTGGAGATAGTGTAAGAGATAAAATTTTATTGGAGTATTACAGGCTATGGAAATTCAAGCATCCCAATGCAAATGATTTTATAAGAGTTGCCGAAAAAACAAGTGGTTTAGCACTACAATGGTATAAAGAATATTGGGTGAACAGCACGAAAACTATTGACTATAAAATAGGGAATATTAATATAGATTCTGTAACAAATAAACCACAAATTACTGTTGAAAGAATTGGTAAAATGCCTATGCCTATTGATGTTTTGATAACTTATAAAGACGGCACAAAAGAGCTGCATTATATTCCACTGAACCTAATGTTTGGTACAAAACCAGCAGAAGATTTAACTCCAAGATTTATTCACGAAGAATGGAAATGGACACACCCTGTTTATACTTTTGATATTGATAAAAAATTATCTGATATTAAAAGTGTTGAAATAGATTCAAGCTTTAGAATGGCAGATATTAACAGAGCCAATAACAAATTGGTTATTCCAGAATAACAAAAAGAGCAACCTTAGGTTGCTCTTTTTGTTAAAGCCAAATTGCTTTAATTATTCTTTCTTTTTTTTGCATATCTTTTTTAATAATGGCTTGAAACCCTTTGTTCGTAAATATTTCAGCAGTTTCTTTTCCTAATGCCTCGTTTATTTCTACCCATATTGCTCCATCTTTTTTAAGATATTTTTGTGCAAATGCTGCTATCTTTTCATAAAAAATTAAAGCATCACTGTTTGGTACAAACAAAGCTAAATGAGGTTCGTGTTGCAAAACGTTTTCACTCATTTCTTGTTTTTCCATTTCTTTTATGTAAGGAGGGTTGCTGACAATAATGTCAAATTGTGGGAGTTTATTCCAAAATTTCTCGTCCAAAAAATCGAGTTGCATAAATTCAATACTTACTCCATTTTTTTTTGCATTTTGTTGAGCAATATCAAGTGCTTTGGTACTAACATCAATAGCTGTAATGTTTGCTTTTGAGAGGTGATGTTTTATAGAAATTGCAATGCAACCACTACCTGTTCCAACATCAAGAATTGAAATTTCTTTGCCTTTATTTTCTAAAATTATAGCTTCAACAAGCTCTTCAGTTTCTGGTCTTGGAATTAATACATTTTCATCTACTATAAACTTATTTCCCGCAAACCAGGTATAGCCAAGTATTTGTTGAATGGGTTTGTGTTGCAATAGTTGTTTTATGCTATTCTCAAGTAATGTAATTTGAGAATCTGTAAGCTGTATGTCTTTATTAATAAGCCTTTCAGTACTTGATAAATTTGTAATCTCCTCAAGTAGCAGATTGCAAATATTTTTCGCTTCTCTCGATGAATATATTTTTATCAACTCACTCGTTATATGTTTAGACGCTTCTCGAAGGTTCATAGCTGTTCAAATATATATGCTTTAATTTCTCTCAAAAAAAGGAGACTTAATCAAAATACTTGTTGCAAATTTTTATTGCTCAATATTTGCAGGGTAAATCTTAGATTATGGCATTGAAAAAAAGCCATTCTAAGTTTTATTAAAGCAAAATAAAATGAACGACAATCATCAAAATATTGTAGAAGAAAAAACGCCTGTATGGGTTGCTATTCCTGCAAAAATTATCTCCTATCTTTTTCATCCACTATTTATTCCAACTTATTTTTTTATTTTTTTAGTGTATCAATTTCCTTATGAGTTTAGCGACATTACATTATGGAAATTAAAACTAAAAATCTTCAGTGTTTTTTGGATGACTGCTTTCTTTCCTGCTTTTGCTGTCTTTTTGTTGTGGCGTTTAAAATTGAGCGAAAGTATTTATTTACGTACTCAAAAGGAAAGAATTATTCCCTACTTTGTTACAATGTTTTTTTATTGGTGGATGTACTATCTAAGTAAAAATCAAACAGACCAACCAGCTGTTTTAAAGTTCTTTTATTTTGGTATTTTTTGGAGTTCAATTATTGGCGTTATTATAAATAATTTTATTAAAATAAGCCTACACACTATTGCTGCTGGTAGTGCATTAGTTGCAATTATCTTATGCTCTTTTTATTATCAAACCAATCTTGGGTTAGCTATTAGTACTGCTGTTATTTTAACAGGCATTGTAGCAACTGCAAGACTATTCGTAAGTAATCACACAACCCTTGAAATATATACTGGGCTTGGGCTTGGCGTGTTTTGCCAGTTAGTTGGTTATTGGATTTGTATGTAAAGACTTTATTCTTTACTCAATAAATATGTACTCCTCCCATTCGGAGTGTTTAGATAAATTTGATAGGTTGCATTTTGTTTTTCTGCATAAACGAAAAAGCTATCTTCTTTAAAACTCTTATTTATTGTGTTACTTGGATAGCTAAGTGTCAAAACATTATCATTTAAAAACCAAGTACAAATCTCAGAGCTATTTATTTGTAATATGTGGTTAAAACTAAAACTTAATGATGCTCCTTGATTAAAATAGTAGATATTTTCTCCATCGCTATAATTAATCATCCTCCACTTTCCAATTATTGTAATACTATAATTAGTGATTGTTTTAACAAGGCTATTCGAATATTTGTCATAAATATTTTTTTTATCGTTTTTACAAAACATAAACAAAATAACTATTCCAAATAATATGATTATTTTATTCTCTTTCATTATCCATAAACCTTGTCATATTCTGCAACTGTGCTTTCCCAGCTATGGTCAATTTGCATCATAAATTTTCTCATCCAGTTGAAATGTGTTTTATCATTAAACACTGTAATAGCACGGCTTACAGAGTAATGAATATCTCCAATACTTGCATTGTTAAATCTTATACCAAAACCATCAGTTTCTCCCATATCTTTCACAGTATCTTGTAAACCGCCAGTACTGCGAACCATTGGCACAGTACCATATCGCATAGAGTACATTTGGTTTAATCCACAAGGTTCAACACGACTTGGCATTAACAAAAAATCTGCACCTGCATACATTAAATGTGATAAGGTTTCGTTGTAACCAATATCGGCATAATAATATCCTTTATATCGTTCATTAAAACTTGCCAATTGCCATTCAATAGTTGTATCACCACTACCCAAAATTAGTATACTGCATTTGCCATAAAAACTATACATAATGGCTTCAATGGCAGCAGGCAAAAGGTCTGCAGCTTTTTCGCCAACTAATCTTCCAATAAAAACAAACATTGGTAATTTGTTGTCTAAACCAAATCTTTCGCATATAAGATCTTTGTTTTTTTGCTTTCCTTTTGTAGCACTTTTAAATGTAAAGTGATTGTCAATGTATGTGTCAGTTTTTGGATTCCAAACCTCGTTATCAATGCCATTTAATATGCCATAGCATTTACCTTTTTCATATTCAAATAATTTTTCCAAACCGTTGCTGTTAAGGCGTAATTCGCTCATATAACTATTGCTTACAGTGGTAACTTTCCAGGCACATTTTACTCCACTTGCCAATGGGTTAATTGTATTTTCCCAATCAAGTTGACCACGTTTCCAGCTATCCCAAGTTGGAATATAATTTGCTTTATCCCAACCCATCCATCCTTGGTATTGTGCATTGTGAATGGTGAGAATTGTTGGAACACTTCTTAGCTTGGTTTGATATGCCAAACAACTCTGCATCATAAAAGGGATGAGGGCTGTGTGGTGGTCGTGGCAATGAATAACATCTGGATTATGTTGCCATCCATTAACCCAATCAACCACAGCAATTTGAAATGCAGTGAATCTTTCACTATCATCATCATAACCATAAATTTTTTCTCTGTCAAGCAGTCCGTTTATATCAACAAGATACAAGTCGAAACCAAGCTTATTTGTTGCTTCCTTTATAATGGTATATTCAAAAAAACGATTGCCTAAATAAGCACTTCCTTTAGCATCAACAATAAAGTCATTGTTGTATAAAAATTTTGTGCGATACATTGGCATTACAACCTTGGCTGAGTGTCCTGCTTTGTTTTGATACTTTGGTAAAGCTCCCACAACATCGCCTAAACCACCAGCTTTTGCTACTGGGTAACATTCTGCACTAACGTGAATAATTTCCATTGATGAAATATTTTAGCAATAGTAAATCTTTTAAATGCTTCTGCAAAAAAGTAGTTTTTACGATTTCATTAAAATCTTTGAGAACCTTTGTACATCTGCATTTGGGTTGATGGGTTTATTATTGACTAAATGTTCTACTAACTCATTTGCAAAGTATGGAGCAAGTGAACAACCTTTAGTTCCCATTCCATTTAAAATGCCAATTTGAGCATATGTTGGATGTAAACCAACAAAAGGTCTGCGTTCAATATTTGCAGGTCTTACAGCTGCAAAGTGTTCAACAATTTGATAAGGAAGTTTGAGCCAGTTATTCAAAACGGTTTCTGTTTTTTTTCTGAATACTTCTGTTGGTTCATTGTTGCTGAAACTCCATTCATAGCTGCTTCCTATCCAAAATAAATTGTCTTGCCAAGGTACAATGCTGATGCTATTTTTATAAATATTTGTTCGTGGCAAATCAGGAATTTTAGCTATCAATGCTTCGCCTTTATTGGGTGCGTAGGGTAGGAGTTTAAACCAGGGATTATTTGTTCCATCAACACCATCACAAAAAATAATTTTCGATGCTGTGATGTTTTGATACACCACTTTTTCATTATCTATTTTTAATTCATCAACATTAAAATTTGCTTCGAGTAAATTATTATTTACAACTAATTTTTTTCTCCATTCTTGCAATAAAATATTGATGTCAATTAACCAGCAAGGATTAATTTCTCCAGCACCAAAATAGTAATTGAAATATTGTTTAAGAATATCTCCATTTTCTGCAATAGATAAATATTCTTGCTCTTGTGGAAGCCTTTCATCAAATGCTAACTTCATTTGAGGTGTGGTGTGAAAGTCAATGCTGTTGCACTGTTCAATAATGTTGCAGTTTAATTCTTGTTCAAGTTTTTTATAAGCATCCACAGCAAAGGGCATCACTTCTTCAATCATCCAGGTTCTTACTAAACGCCTACCAGTAATAGGATTGATGACACCACTTGCAGCCTTGCTTGCAGTATTTTTTTTTGCATCATCAATAACAATAAAAGGAATATTTTTTTGCGATAAATAGTAACTTAAAAAAGTGCCACAAATTCCCTGACCAACGATGATGTATTGTACTTGCATTTGTAAAGATTAATATTCCACTTCTCCTACCAAAAAAACACTTCCACAAACCAATATTAAGTCAGTTTCCATAGCAGCATTTTTCGCAGCGTTTAAAGCAATATTCACATCGCTAAAACTATTGCCTTTTAGTTGATGATTTGCTGCATTGATTTGCAAATCATTTTCGTGCATTGCACGTTCTATTTGAGCTTTGGTAAAATAACAAATCGCATCTTTAGGTAATAATTCAAGCACTGCATTTACATCTTTATCTTTCACCATACCCATAACAAGGTGCAGGCTGGAATATTTGATATGATTGAGTTGTAGCAATATTTGTTTAATGCCATCAACATTATGTCCAACATCTAAAATAACAGTTGGATTTTCTTGAATACATTGCCAACGACCCAATAATCCTGTTAATTTTTTAGAATTTGCAACTCCTTGTTTAATTATTTCATCATCAATTTTCCAACCTTTTTTTTGCAGTTGATAACAAGTTTCTAAAACGGTTATTAAGTTGTTGGTTTGATAAATGCCAGTTAAGTCAAGTTGATATTTCTGTTCAATATTTTCATCATTCCTTTTAATAATAATATCTGCAAAATCGTTATGATATTGATAATGGATTAATGAATAATTTTCTTGTGCAAAATATATTGGAGCATTTTCCGCTGCTGCTTTTTCAATAAAAATATTTTTTGTTTCATTTGTGTATTCGCCAATAACCACAGGCGTTTCAGGCTTAATGATTCCAGCTTTTTCGTAAGCAATTTTTTCTAAAGTATTGCCCAAAATATTCATATGGTCAAGACCAATATTTGTTATAACAGCTATTTCTGGTTGAATAATATTTGTGCTATCAAGTCTGCCACCTAAGCCAGTTTCAATAATGGCAATATCTACTTTTTGCTGTGCAAAATATTCAAAAGCCATTGCAACTGTTAGCTCAAAAAAAGATGGTTGAATGGCTTCAATATGAGGTTTCATTCTTTCAATAAAATCAACCACAAAATTTTCATCACACATTACTCCATCAATTTTAATTCTTTCTCTAAAATCTTTTAAATGTGGCGAAGTATAAAGTCCTGTTTTATATCCAGCAGTTTGCATAATGGCTGCTAATAAATGGCTTGTGCTGCCCTTGCCATTGGTGCCTGCAATATGTATTGATTTGAACTTGTGTTGTGGATTATTTATTGCATTGCATAGCAAAATAGTGTTGGTTAAATCTGCTTTGTAAGCAGCAGCACCAATTCTGCTAAACATAGGTAATTGGCTATATAAGAAATCAAGCGTTTGAGAATACGTCATTAATTAGTAACCTTAAAATCAAAAGAAATAGTACCACTTTGTTCTTCTGTTCCAGCAGTAAATTTTATTTGCAAAGCCTTTGTGGTGGCTATTTTCCGTATACTTTGATTAACTGTAGTTGTGCCACGAGGGTTAACAACTGCCGATAAAACTTTGCCATTTGCATCAACTGTTACATCAACATAAACTTTTGCATTCTCAGTAAAATCATCTTGAAAAGTTGGGCGAACAGCAACTTTTCTTCCATTCAACCCACTCTTAATACTTATACCATTTCCACTTGAATTATTGCCTTTATAACTATCACTATTTGGATTGCCATTTGGATTTCCCTGATCACCTGATCCTCCTGCTACACCCTGATTTTTGAAACCATTATCAATGCTGCTATTGTTGCCACCACTGTTCTTTTTTGTACCACCAGAAAACAATGCTTTGGGTGAAATTGGTTTTGGTGTTGGATTTACAACTGGTTTCACAGGTGCTTTAACAACTGGAGTAACAGGTTTTACAATAGGTTTAGGTGTTTCAACTTTAGGAGTAATAGGGTTAATTGCTTCATCACCCTTATCATCTAATTTATCTGTTGGTGCAATAGGTTGAGAAGATGTTTGAGGGGTAGAATTATTTTCATTTATTGATGGCTCGCCAATGGCTTGTGGTGCAACAGAGCCAAGCCCAGTTTCACTAGTGCCAAGATTTACTTCAATACCTTCATCTGCAAGTGGTGGTGGAATTGTCGGTAAAGACCACTGTGTTAATAGGAAAAACAAAAAAAGAAAAAGGCATATTGCTATTGTAATGGCAAATGCTTTAAGATTCTTGTTTCTTTCAAAATTGGTATCAAGTGCTATGCTGTTCATTTAATATTTATTGAGATATTAACGATGCTTTAATGCACAATATTACACAAACAGCCAACAAAAAATTGTTAAAGATTTTAAAGTATTGTGCCATAAAATGAAAATTTTAACTTTGAATAAGTTTTTTTTCCTACTTTAGTTGCCGACTGCAAGTCATAACTGTAGCCAAATCTTACGTTATGAAAAAAATAGTTTTAATTGTCTGTATTTTATTTTTTGCTTCTTCAATAAGAAGCAAGGCACAATATGTAAACATCCCTGACAGCAATTTTAGGAATTTTCTAAAAATGACTTATCCATTTTGTTTCAATAGTGCAGGAATGATGGATACAACTTGCAATGCTGTTTTAAGTGATACATCTTTAGATATTTATTCAATTAATGCAGTTAGCTTAACAGGTGTTCAATATTTTAAAGGCTTAAAACAGTTGTCTATTTATAATGATACTGAATTATTATCAATACCACAATTGCCACCTGCTTTGATTCGCTTTGTTTGCACTGTTGGTAAAATGCACAGTCTACCACAATTACCCAATAATTTAATTGAATTATATTGCACGAGAAACTTATTGGACAGTTTACCAAAATTACCCTCATCTCTAAAAAATTTAACTGTATTTGGCAACAAACTTTCAGCTTTACCGGCTTTAAGTGATAGTTTAGAAAATCTTGATATTAGTCAAAATAATTTTGCGTATTTCCCTGATATACCAAAGTTTTTAATAAACTTGAGTTGTAGTAATAATCCTTTTTCAGTAGTTGGTAAACTTCCAGAAACATTACAATCATTGGTAGTTTATTCAAACAACCCTTTATGTTTCACAAGGCTCCCCTTAAAGTTGAAACAACTTCTTGCAAGTTACTATACGTCTGTTACTTGTTTGCCAAATTTTCCAGATAGTTGTCTGTATTTGGTAGTTTGTACTGGACCTTATACATATCAAACGCCTCCAGTAGGCATTTGTAACCCAATTAATAATATTAATCATTGCCATACAATTCCTACTGTTAAATGTTTAGTTTATGTTGATTATAACAACAATGGTAAATTCGATTCTACTGAATTTCCGAAACAAAATGTAAAAATTAATTTATCCAATAATATTTATTCATCAACCGATGCACAAGGTTCTGCATTTATTAATGCTGATAGCATAGGAACATATACTGTTACTGCGAATGCACCAAATTTCTTTAACGCAATACCAGTAAGCTACACACACTATTTATCTAGTTATGATACCTTGGTAATTGATACGTTTGCATTACAACCAAATGTTCTAAAAGACTCACTTTCAATTATTGCCACACCAATTAATTGGGCAGCACGCCCTGGCTTTAAGTATGCCTATTTTATTAATTATGCAAATGATGGAACAACTGTTTTATCACCAAATCTTAGCTTTAACTACGATAATAATTTATTAACTTTCGATTCAAGCTCAAACAATGCAGTTGCTAATAATGGCAGTAGTTTGAGCCTATCTCTTGGTAATTTATTGCCTGGGCAAAATGGAAGTTTTATTGCTTACTTTAGAGTAAAAACAACTGCACCTTTGGGAGCAAATCTATTGTGTATAGCCTCTTTAAATGCAAGTTCTTGTAGTGCTGTTGATAGCGTTGCAACTGCTATTCGTGGTAGTTACGACCCCAACGATAAACACGCTACCCCGCAACTTACTGTTCAAAATGTAACTGATGGCAATTATATTCAATATACCATTCGCTTTCAAAATACCGGTACAGATACTGCTCATGATGTAACGATTACTGATACCTTGAGTTCTTACTTAGATCCCAATCAAATTCAAGTAGTGTCATATTCTCATTTAAATAGCTTTTCTAATAATGGTAATGTGATATTTTCTTCCTTCAGCGAAATTGATTTACCTGATAGTGGAGTTGATAAG
>JANYEP010000162.1 GCA_025363075.1 Chitinophagaceae bacterium
CATATAAATATCATATTGTTGGTTACAAAGGATTAAAGTTAGATAAAGGTGATCCATACTCAAACTACTGGGAAAAACGTCCTTATACTGCAAGCATCACTTGGCAAACAAATTACGAATGGAAGGATGCTGATTGGATGAAAAAACGTAAAAAACATAATGCTCTCAATGCTCCTTATTCTGTGTATGAAGTGCATTTAGCAAGTTGGATGCGACCTGATAAAAACAATGAAGAAGTTTATAATACTTACGACATCATCACCCAAAAATTAGTGCCTTATGTAAAACTTATGGGCTTTACGCATATTGAATTAATGCCAGTAATGGAACATCCTTTCGATGGCAGTTGGGGCTATCAGGGTGTGGGATTTTTTGCACCTACTTCACGCTTTGGCAACCCGCAAGAATTTGCTGCAATGATTGATGCTTTTCATCAAAATGATATTGGTGTGATACTCGATTGGGTGCCTTCGCATTTTCCTTATGATGCCCACGGATTGTTTATGTTTGATGGTGCCCACACTTACGAATATGCAGATATGCGTAAAGGTTATCATCCAGACTGGAACAGTTATATTTTTAATTATGAACGTGGCGAGGTTAAAAGTTTTTTAATAAGCAGTGCAAGATTTTGGTTTGATGTTTTTCATATAGATGGCATTCGTGTAGATGCTGTAAGCTCTATGTTAAAGCTTGATTACAGCAGGAATGCAGGGCAATGGGAACCAAATAAATTTGGTGGAAATGGCAACCTTGAAGCCATTGCTTTTATAAAAAATTTAAACGAAACTTTATACCGGGATTTTCCAGATATTCAAACCATTGCTGAAGAAGCTACAGATTGGCCTGGCATTAGTAAACCTACAAGCCTTGATGGGCTTGGCTTTGGAATGAAATGGATGATGGGTTGGATGCACGATACTTTGGATTATTTTAAAATGGATCCAATGTTTCGTCAGTTTCATCAGGATAAGTTTTCGTTTAGTATGATGTATTACTACGATGAAAATTTTATGCTGCCACTAAGCCACGATGAAGTGGTGCATGGCAAAAGCCCAATGCTTTATAAAATGCCTGGCGATAGCTGGCAACAGTTTGCCAACCTGCGTTTATTATACACTTATATGTTCACGCATCCTGGTGCAAAATTGTTGTTTATGGGCAACGAATTTGGTGCTACAAACGAGTGGAATTATAAAAGCGAATTGCAGTGGGAACTATTGGATTTAGTGAGCCACGGAGGAATGAAATATTGCGTACAAAAATTGAATGAGCTGTATAAATCAACACCTGCTTTGTACGAAAAACAATTTGAGCAAGGTGGCTTTGAATGGATAGATTTAAACCACAGAGCCGAAGGTGTGATTGTTTATAAACGCAAAGGATTGAAGCCAAAAGATGATGTGTTAATTATATTAAACACCACACCAGTTGTTCACAACAACTGGGAGATTCATTTGCAAGGGAAATATAAATGGAAGGAGATTTTTAACAGTGATAGCAAGGAGTTTTGGGGAACTGGTGATGTAATAAATATTGGTGAAATTGTTGGCGAAAAGGTTGACAAGAAAAGTAAATGGTATAAAATAAAAGTTCACTTGCCAGCATTGGGGGCAGTGGTGTTGGGGTAATTGGTTTAAACGTTTATTAGTTAATTTGAAATAAAAAATAATATGAAAATATTTAATAAAAAAATTGCAAAATTTTTGTTGATATTGAATTTTATCATAAATCCAAATGCATATTCACAAGAAATATTGAGATTGGATAGAAGATTCGTACACTGTATTAATAAATGGGTTGTCTTCGGTTATGATAAAAAAGGTAATACATTTTCTTATGGTTTTGTTTATCCGAGCAGCTTTCAAGGTATTTCTTTAAGGTATAAAGGAACAATCAAGCTTGATTCGAATGATCATTTTGTTCCTAAAAATATTTTTGACAGTTCACATTCAACTATGACAATTCGACTATCTCCAGAAAAATATAAAGGAAGGATAGTAGGAATTATTCCAAAAGAAAGATTAAAAGAAATTGGTGTGGACGAATTTCCGATTGAATATAAAATGTATAAAGACGATACAGTTTCTGTGGCAGGTTTATACAATAGAGGCTTTTTACTAAATGCTTGGGATGAATGTAAGGATGCTCTTAACTATCTTCAAAAAGCTAACAAAATAAATCCAAATTTTGAAGGGCTTGCAGTCGAGTTAGCATATTCATATAACTGTTTAGAGCAATATGATAAAGCAGCAGAAATTTTAAAAGATGCTTTAAAAACAACTCCTAATAATTGTTATTATTATAAAGAATTAGTTTATACATTAAAGAACTCTAAAAAAATGAAAGAGGCTGAAGATATAGCAGTAAAAGGTATTTCATTATGTAATGATAATTTAATGAGAGCAGAAATTGCTTACAATATCTCAAGAATTTACTACGACGCAAAGGACAAAATCAACTTAAAAAAATGGATAGATGAAGCAAAAAAGTATCCAGCTGATAATAAGCCTATGAATGATGGCATTCGAGTAATGGAAGCAACATTGAATAAATGAGTCGTAATAATCTTGAATGTTATTCCTCAATCCTAATTATAATCTTCCTCTTCATCCAGTTGTATATCACTAAAATTCATCATACTGCCCATTAAATCTTTAAACTCAATTTTGCCCTCAATTGTTTTTTTACTGATTAGAGAATAAGCAGCAAAGCCATGTAGCACAAATTCCATTAGCAAAGTAGTTTCCTTTTCCTTTCCTTGTGGATAATATTTTTTTACCAAAGCATATAAGCCATCTACTTTATACAACGCAGCCAGCTTAGTTTCGTCACTCATATCAAGTAAAATATCTAAATGATTTCCTGAGTCAAACCAACGTGTGATTGACTTGTAGGGGTTTTCAACCTCTTTAGTATCTGCACTTACTTTGCCTGTTGGTTTGCGTTTTTTTAGTTGTTCAGGGTTAGGGAAATATTGAACAAAAATGGTTCTGATAGATTTTTCAATCAGGTTGATTGCAACTTGATAAGGACCCTCTTGTTCGCCTTCATACACCAATTCAATTTTGCCAGTAATAGATGGAATAATGCCCACCAAATCGCTCATCCAAACTTGTGTATTTTTTTCATTGTTGATAATGGCTCTTCTTTCTGCACTGCTTACAGCATTCTCAAACGCAGCAATGGTAAGCCTTGCACTCACGCCACTTTTTTTATCAACGTATTCATTGTTTCTTGCTTCAAATGCAACCTGCTCAATTACACGTTTTATAATATCGCTCACAACAACTTTGTCCGATTGTTCTGCAAGAATATCTGCCTCCTGTTCTGTAATGGCTAAAGATGTTTCAATACTCTTTGGATAGTGGGTTAAAATCTGGCTTTCAATCCTATCTTTTAGTGGCGTTACAATGCTACCACGATTGGTATAGTCTTCAGGGTTTGCAGTAAATACAAATAAAATATCCAAAGGCATTCGCAGCTTAAACCCACGAATTTGTATATCACCTTCCTGTAAAATATTGAATAACGCCACTTGAATACGAGCTTGCAAATCTGGCAATTCATTAATCACAAATATACCCCTGTTGCTACGTGGAATAATGCCATAATGAATTACTTTTTCATCGGCAAAATTGAGTTTTAAATTGGCAGCTTTAATGGGGTCAATATCGCCTATAAGGTCTGCTACGCTTACATCTGGCGTTGCAAGCTTTTCGCCATATCGTTCACTTCTATGCAAAAAAGAAATGGGTGTTTTATCTCCCAGTTCTGCAATTAAATCCTTAGCATATTTTGTCATAGGTTTTAATGGGTCATCGTTAACATCACTACCTGTAATATAAGGAATGTATTCATCCAGCAACTCTACCATTTGCCTTGCCATTCTTGTTTTAGCTTGCCCACGCAAACCCAAAAACAAAATATTATGCCTGCTTAAAATGGCACGTTCTGTATCAGGAATTACGGTGTCTTCATAACCCATTATTCCTTCAAAAGGATTTTCTTTTTGTTGAATTTTTGCGATGAGATTTTTTCTTATTTCTTCTTTTACACTAATAGGGGTGTAACCACTTTTCTTTAAATCGCCCAATGTTTTAATCTTCTTGATATCCATATTTTATTGTTGTTTCACACAATGCTACAAATGAGCAAAGACACGAATTTTTATAAATTTTATCATTAATAATTTATCACTAATCATTACCAATTAATAAACTGTTTTATTCTTTCCACTTTCAAAATTCTTGAATAAAAATGCACCTAATTTATCCAGCGATGCAAAGAATGCCTTGCCATTATTCATCTCTGTAAATTCTTGCACAAAGCTTTGCAGGTAAGGGTCGCTGGCAATCATAAAGGTTGTAATAGGTATTTTTAATTTCTTGCATTGTGCTGCCAAGTTGATGCAACGATTCACCACTTTTCTATCCAGCCCAAAACTGTTTTTGTAATACTTGCCACCAATTTTTAAACAGGTTGGTTTACCATCGGTAATCATAAAAATTTGCTTGTTGGCATTCTTCCTTCTTCTCAATAAATCCATTGCAAGTTCAAGCCCTGCAACAGTGTTGGTGTGGTAAGGTCCAACTTGCAAATAGGGCAAATCCTTTACCTCAATCTGCCAGGCATCATTGCCAAAAACAACAATGTCAAGTGTATCTTTTGGGTAACGTGTTTTAATCAGTTCACTTAAAGCCATTGCTACTTTTTTTGCAGGTGTAATTCTATCTTCACCATACAAAATCATACTGTGGCTAATGTCAATCATCAGCACTGTAGAGGTTTGTGTTTTAAAGTCAGTTTCCCTTATTTGTAAGTCATCTTCCTGCATCGAAAATGCTTCAATGCCGTGGTTGATTTGTGCGTTTTTTATGCTTTCTGTAAAATCAATCTGGTCGAGTGAATCGCCAAAGGCAAAGGGTTTTATATCGCTATTCGTTTCGTCGCCTTTACCTACTTTATTAGTAACGTGGTTGCCTTGTTTTGTTTTCTTTAGCTTGCCAAATATTTCTTCCAAACTGTTCTGGCGAATGCCTTGTTCCATCTTTGGCGAAATCTTGATATCACCATTTACAGGGTTTTCATTGATGTAGCCTTTTTCTTTCAACTCTTCAAGAAAATCGCCCATTGCATAGTTATCATCAGTAAGCTTGTATTGCTTGTCCAGTTCGTTCATCCAGCTAATGGCTTCATCAAAATCCCCACTGGTATGTGTAAGCAATTGTGTAAGTACATTCAACAAATCATCAAACTTTGATTTGCTGTTTTCATTGGGATTAAATTGTATAAACCTGTTTCCAATCATAATTTACAAAGATTGATATTACAAATTGCTATGCATTACTATAAAGGAAAAGGTTTTGTTAATTTTATCTTCTCATCTCCTTAAACTTATTAATCAATCCATTTGTAGAAGAGTCGTGAGAGATGATTGCTGCATCATCTAAAAGCTCTGGAAGTATTGAATTTGCTAACTGTTTGCCCAATTCAACACCCCATTGATCGAAGCTGTAAATATTCCAGATAACACCTTGCACAAAAATTTTATGCTCGTAAAATGCAATGAGGCTACCCAATGTATAAGGCGTAATTTCTTTTACTAAAAATGAGTTGGTGGGCTTGTTACCACTAAATATTTTGTATGGTAATAGCTTCTTAATTTCTTCTTCATTTTTTCCAGCCTTTGCTAATTCTGCTTTTACTTCTTCTTCATTTTTGCCATTTAGTAATGCTTCGGTTTGTGCAAAAAAATGACTTAATAATTTTGTGTGATGGTCGCCAATTTTATTGTGAGATATAGCAGGGGCAATAAAATCGCAAGGAATTACAGGTGTTCCTTGATGTATCAGTTGGTAAAATGCGTGCTGACCATTTGTGCCAGGTTCGCCCCAAATTACTGGTCCAGTTGCGTAGTTTACTTCATTGCCATTTCTATCTACAGTTTTGCCATTGCTCTCCATATTTCCTTGTTGAAAATATGCTGCAAACCTGTGCAGGTATTGGTCATAAGGCAAAATAGCTTCACTTTCTGCACCAAAAAAATTTACATACCAAATGCCCAATAAAGCCATTAGCACAGGAATATTTTTATCGAATGTTGAATCTTTAAAATGTGTATCAGCAGCGTAAGCACCTTTTAATAATTCATCAAAATTTTTATAGCCAATAGTTAATGCAATGGATAAACCAATGGCACTCCACAAAGAATACCTTCCACCAACCCAATCCCAAAATTCAAACATATTTTCTTTGGCAATTCCAAATTTCACAACTGCTGCTTCGTTGGTGCTAAGTGCCACAAAGTGTTTGGCAACCTGGGTTTCAGCTTTTGATTGTTCAATAAACCAACTTCTTGCAGTGTGGGCATTGGTCATTGTTTCTTGTGTGGTAAAGGTTTTTGAAGCAATCAAAAACAATGTTTCTTCGGCGTTAATTTTCTTTAAGGTTTCAGCAATATGAGTGCCATCAACATTGCTTACAAAATAGGTTTCAATGCCTTTTACCCAATATGGTTTTAGAGCCTCTGTAATCATTACAGGTCCTAAATCACTTCCACCAATTCCAATGTTTACAATGTATTTTATTTTCTTGCCTGTGTAACCAAGCCATTCTCCAGTATGAACTTTTTCGCAAAAATTTTCTACCTGCTTCAACACTTTTTTTATGTCGGGCATCACATCTTTTCCATCAACTAAAACTGGTTCATTATCTTGATTTCTTAAAGCTGTGTGCAATACAGAACGACCTTCTGTTTCATTGATTTTTTCTCCTGAAAACTGAGCATTGATGGCACTTTTAAGGTTTGTTTCATCTGCAAGTTGCAATAGCAATTGAAGTGTTTTATCGTTAATAATATTTTTTGAGTAATCGAAGAAAATATTATTAAATTGAATAGCATATTTATTAAATCTATCTACATCTGTAGCAAACATTTGTTTCATTTGCTGATTGCACATTTCGTCATCAAAATGCTTTTTCAATAGAGACCAAGACTGAGTTGTTGTTGGATTAATTTTAGGAAACATAGTTGTTGCTTTTATAGCTGCAAAGGAAAAGGATTTATGTATTTAAAAACGCAACTATTCTTATTTAAAAGCATAAACTATAAGCGATAAACAGTCGGACTATTATCTTTGCCAAATGACAAAAAAAGTAAGAGTGAGATTTGCACCAAGCCCAACAGGTGGGCTACATTTAGGTGGGGTGAGAACTGTTTTATATAACTATCTTTTTGCTAAACAAAATGGTGGTGATTTTATAGTAAGAATTGAAGATACAGACCAAACAAGATTTGTTGAAGGTGCAGAAGAATATATATTTAAAACCCTTGAATGGTGTGGCTTGCAGCCAGATGAAAGCCCCAAGCACGGGGGTCAATTTGCTCCTTATCGCCAGAGTGAAAGAAAAGAAAGCTATAGAAAATATGCTGAAGAATTGGTTGCAAAAGGATTTGCTTATTATGCTTTTGATACTGCTGAAGAACTGGATACCAAACGCAAGGAAATTGCTAATTTTCAGTACAGCCATTCTACAAGAAATGCAATGAAAAATTCTTTAACATTATCTGTTGAAGAAACAAAAAAATTACTTGATGAAAATGCTCAACACGTTGTTCGTGTTAAGTTGCAGCCCAACGAAGAAATAAAGTTTACAGATTTAATTCGTGGTGAAGTTCATTTTGATACCACGCAAGTTGATGATAAAGTTTTGCTTAAAGCTGATGGAATGCCAACCTATCATTTAGCTGTTGTGGTAGATGATTATGCAATGCAAATTACCCACGCATTTCGTGGAGAAGAGTGGTTGCCATCTGCACCTGTTCATATATTTTTATGGGACAAACTTTTTGGGTTAGAAAATATGCCTCAATGGGCTCATTTGCCTTTAATATTAAAACCAGATGGTAATGGTAAATTAAGCAAAAGAGATGGCGACAGGCTAGGTTTTCCTGTGTTTGCAATGGATTGGACAAATGCTGCCAATGAACTTTCTAGAGGATTTAAGGAGCGTGGATTTTTGCCAGAAGCTTTTATAAATATGCTTGCAATGCTTGGCTGGAATGCAGGAACTGAACAAGAAATTTTTACACTAAATGAATTGATAGAAAAATTTTCTTTGGAAAGGGTGCATAAAGGCGGAGCAAAATTTGATTACGAAAAGGCAAAATGGTTCAATCATAAATGGATTATGCAACCAGAAAATTGCGAAGTATTATTAGAACAATATCAAGATTTAATTCCATCTTATTTTAGAAGCAAACCTGATGATTATATTATAGAAGTATTAGGCTTGGTAAGAGAAAGATGTAGTGATATTGATGATTTAATAACAAACTCTAGCTTCTTTTTTCAAACTCCTGAAACTATTGATGTTGCTGCTATTCAGCCAAAATGGGATGAAAAGAAAAAAGCATTTTTTGAAACTTTGACAAGTGATTGGCAAAACAATTTTGCAAGTGATGCAGCAAGTTTGGAACAACAATTTAAAGCTATTGCAGAAGCCCAACAAATAAAAGTTGGCGAGTTAATGCTACCCTTAAGAATAATGTTGGTTGGTGGAAAATTTGGACCAGGTGTATTTGATATTGCAACAATTATTGGTAAAGAAGAAACAATAAAAAGAATTGAAAATGTTGTTGCATCGTTAAGGTAAAACCGTTTATTTTACAACACAAAAATTAGTTAATGAAAAGAGTTTTGTATTTAGTGGTGTTGATTATTTCATTTGCTTCTTGCAAAAAAGAAACACAGAATTTGAGTGTTATTACAGCATCTCAAATTTATCCTTTAGCAGTTGGTAAAGTTTTTATTTACAGATTAGATTCTATTAATGCTGTAAATTTTGGTGCAGCTTTGCAAACAAAAAGCTTTCACGCCAAAGACAGCATTGAAAGCACTTTTCTTGATGTAACAGGTAGAACAAGTTATCGAATTTTCAGATATTTAAGAGACACACTTGACTCGCAAGATTGGGTTTTTTCAGCAACAAATTATGCAACTGTAACCAACAATACGATTGAATATGTTGAGAATAATTTAAGGTTTACAAAACTTGCAAATCCTGTTTCTTACAACACAATTTGGAAAGGAAATTCTTACATAAACACACAACTTCCATCTTCGTATTATTTTATGGATAATTGGGATTATCAGTATCAAAATATTGATATGCCTTACACTTGCCTTAAAGGAATATTGCCAAATACTTCAACTGTTTTGCAACAAGATTATCAAGTGCCACAAAGTGGTTTTGATGCTTCGCAATACAATGAAAAGAGCTATAGCATTGAAGTGTATGCTAAAGGAGTTGGTTTAATATACAAAGATTTTTTGCACTATATATGGCAACCAACACCATCTCCAAAATTTCAAGATGATAGTTGGGGCATTAGATTAAACCTGATAGACTATAAATAATGATTAGAGATAAATGGTTAATGATTAACTCGATGTTATACTATTCCATTTTACTAATTTAACCAATAAACAGATCAACTAAAATAATATGAACGTTCCAACCATACAAGAATTAGCTGCACAAGGCAAAACGCCAGAGATTTTATTTTGGGTGGGTTGTGCTGGCAGCTTTGATGCAAGGGCTCAAAAAATAACAAGAGCATTTGCTGAAATTTTAAATAAAGTAGGGCTGGACTATGCAATACTTGGTAAAGAAGAAGCTTGCACTGGCGACCCTGCAAGGCGTGCTGGTAACGAGTTTTTGTTTCAAATGATGGCATATCAAAACATACAAACATTGAATGCTTATGGCATTAAAAAAATTGTAACTACTTGCCCACACTGCTTCAATACTTTAAAAAACGAATATCCTGAATTGGGTGGAACTTACGAAGTAATTCACCATACAACATTGTTGCAGGAATTGATTAATGAAGGCAAGATTGTGTTGAAGGAAGGAGGCGAGTTTAAAGGCAAGAAAATCAGCTTTCACGATAGTTGTTATTTAGGTAGAGCCAATAATATTTATGAAGCACCAAGGCAAGTTTTAGAAGCATTGGATGCTGACCTTGTAGAAATGAAACGCTGTCGTAGCAATGGTTTGTGCTGTGGTGCAGGTGGGGCTCAAATGTTTAAAGAAGATGAACCTGGCACAACAAGAATTAACTATGAACGCACAGACGAAGCACTTGAAACTGGTGCAAAAATTATTGCAAGTGCCTGTCCTTTTTGCAATACAATGATGACAGATGGTGTAAAAAATAAAGAAAAAGAAAATGAAGTTGTGGTGATGGATATTGCAGAGTTGGTGGCAGCGAGTATGTAGTTAATGATTAATTAATATTCCAATGAAATTTTTTTTGTCGACTGTATTGTTTTTTTATTTTTCATTTTGTTCATTAGCACAAAATGGAAATAATAGTAAAGAGTTAACAAAGTCATTTTTAAACGATGTAGTTGGAGAGCGATTTAAGAATTCAAAATTTGTTATTTCAAATAGAGTTGACTCTTTTACGATAAGTGCTGTTAAGAAAAAAATTAAAGAACAAAAATTCAGTATTATCAAGGTTACAAGTGAAAATGAAAAAGATACTGTTGTGAAAAAACAGGTTGAATTAACTGATGATGAAATAAAAAATATAAACGAAAACTTAATTTCTGATAATCAATCTTGGCTTTCATTTTTACAAAGTATTCACCCTAACATAGAAGTGCTTTCACAAAATTCTATAAAAGACTGTAATACACAGACAATTTACCAAATTACGCAACCATTTTTTCTCAAAAATAATTCTCTATGTCTTTTTATTGGGATTATTGTTGTGGTGGGTTATGTGGTTATGGTTCTTTAGCTTTTTATAAAAAAGAAGGTGGTATATGGAAACAATATATGGTACTATTTGATTGGACAAGTTAAAATAAAAAAAATGAATTTTAAAGAATACCAACAACACATTCCACAAGATTTTAACGATAATTCTCGTGTGTGGATTTACCAATGTAGCAGAATGCTGGCAATGAGCGAAGCATTGCAAATAGAACCTTTGCTCGAAGATTTTGTTGCCAATTGGAAAAGTCATCGTGCAGCAGTAAAAGGTTTTGCCAATGTGCTTTTTGGGCAATTTATTATTATTATGGCAGATGAAACACAAGCCACTGTTGGTGGTTGTAGTACAGATAGCAGCGTGAGGATTATTAAGCAAATTGAACAAGACTTGAAGATAGATATGTTCAATCGCCAAAACCTTGCATTTGTTGTTAAAGATAAAATTCAAATGCTACCACTTGCACAAATTAATTATGCTTTGGAAAATAGTTTTATAGATGCTGATACTTTATTTTTCAACAACCTTGTTGCAACAAAAAAAGAACTGTTAAGTAAATGGATTATTCCTACAAAAGATAGTTGGCTTGCTACAAGATATGATTTAACAGGCAAGCATATTCCATCTTTAAATTAATTTTACATTTTTCCTGCGAACATCATCAAACATAGCCTTTCATAAACTTTTATAGGTGCAATACCAACGAGTTTAGTTTTATTTGCAACTCATTTAAAACAAAACTTTCGTTCAATGAAAAAAAATGTACTGTCGCTTTTAACCTTATGCTTTTTATCAATAGCATCAATGGCACAAGCTCCAAAAATCAAGTTTGAAAGATACACTTTACCCAATGGGTTAAAAGTAATCTTGCACCAAGACAAAACCGCTCCATTGGTTGCTGTTACTGTGTTGTACCACGTTGGCTCAAAAAATGAAGACACTGGTCGCACAGGATTTGCACACTTTTTTGAACACCTTTTGTTTGAAGGAAGTGAAAATATTAAACGTGGCGAAATTGACCAATATGTAAAAAATGCTGGTGGAACTTTAAACGCCAACACTACACAAGACAGAACTTTTTATTATGAATTGCTACCATCAAACCAACTAAACCTGGGGCTTTGGCTTGAAAGTGAAAGAATGATGCACGCAAAAATTGAACAAATTGGCGTGAACACGCAACGTGAAGTTGTAAAGGAAGAAAAACGCCAACGAAACGATAACCAACCTTATGGCTCTTTAATACCAGAAACTTTTAAACGTGCTTACAAAGTACATCCTTATCGTTGGGTTCCAATTGGTAGTATGGATCATCTAAATCAAGCTACGTTGCAAGAGTTTATTGATTTTTATAAAACATATTATGTGCCTAATAATTGTGTTTTATCAATTGCTGGAGATATTAATATTGACTCTGCAAAAAAGCAAATTGCTGCTTATTTTAAAGATATTCCTCGTGGTACAAAAGCACTATACAGACCAAATGTTACAGAACCAGCTTTAGGTGGTGAAGTAAGAGATGTGATTGAAGATAATGTGCAATTGCCATTGTTGCTACAAGCTTACAGAACACCAAAACAAGGTAGTGATGACTATTATACTTTTAATGTTTTATCAACTGTATTGTCTGGTGGAGAAAGCTCAAGAATGACAAAAATTTTGGTAAACAAATCTCAGCAAGCCCTTGCTGCTGCTGCAATTCCTTATACATTGGAAGATGCAGGATTGTTCATTACTTATGCTTTGCCAAATATGGGTAATTCAGTTTCTAAATTAGAAAGTTCAATGGATTCCATCATCAACGACTTAAAAGTAAATTTAGTTGGTGAACACGAATTTCAAAAAGTAAAAAATCAGATTGAAAGTGATTTTGTTCAAAAGAATGAATCAATGGCTGGCATTGCCGAAAGCCTTGCTAACTATGAAACTTATTTTGGTGATGCTAATTTGATTAACACAGAAATTGAAAGGTTTAGAAAAGTAACTCGTGAAGATTTACAAAATGTGGCGAAGAAATATTTGAACAAAGACAATAGAGTTGTATTGACTTATGTCCCAAAGAAGAAATAGTCGATAGTGATTAATGATTAGTTGTTAGTGATGAATCAGGAAATAAAGTTTATCATTTCAAACTCTAATAATCATAATTTACGTTTTACTAAAATCAAAAAATCAATTAAATAAATAATAAAATGAAATATATAAAATCAAGTTTTAAAATCTTAAAATCTTCAAATTTGCTGGTAGCATTTTTGTTGATTTTGGGTGCAAATGTGAATGCCCAAATAGATAGAACACACGCACCAAAGCCAGGAGCAGCACCACTTGTAAAGGTTGGTAATCCTTCAACATTTGTATTGCCAAATGGTTTAAAAGTGTATGTTGTTACTAATAATAAATTACCAAAAGTTACAGCAAGTTTAACTTTTGATTTTGACCCAATTATTGAAGGTAACAAAGCTGGCTACTCAGAAATTGCAGGTAGTTTAATTGGTCAAGGCACTAAAACAAAAACAAAAGATGCATTGGATGAAGAGGTTGATTTTTTAGGTGCAAACCTTAGTACATCTGCAACATCTGCAAGTGTAAATGCATTGAGCAATAACTTTAATAAAGCATTTGGTTTAATGGCAGATGTGGTGTTGAATCCAGCATTTTATAAAGATGAATTTGAAAAAATAAAAAAGAGAACAGTCTCTGGATTGCAAACAAAAAAAGATGATCCAAATGCTATTTCAAAAACTGTTTTAGACAAAATAATGTATGGCAAAAATCACCCTTATGGCGAATCTGCAACAGAAGAAACTGTAGGTAAGGTAACCCTTGAAGATGCTAAGAAATATTATTCGACATACTGGAAACCTAATGTTGGCTACTTAGTTTTTGTTGGTGATATTACACTTGCAAATGCACAAAAATTAGCAACACAATATTTCGGTAAATGGCAGTCAGGTGTTGTTCAAAAAAATGTTTATGTAACACCAACTGCACCAGCAAAAACAGTGGTAGCAATAGTTGACAGACCATCAGCAGTACAAAGTGTTATTACATTATCTGCACCTGTGCAATTAAAACCTGGTTCTGAAAATGCTATTCCAACAAAAATATTAAGCAACA
>JANYEP010000187.1 GCA_025363075.1 Chitinophagaceae bacterium
CAAAAAGCTCATCCACTTTTACAGAATCTCTTGCTGCAATTTTGCTCAAATCGTTTCTTACCAAATCAACAATCATTACATTCTCGCTTCGCTCCTTTTGGCTTTGCAATAATTCTTTTTTTAATATTTCATCTTGCTCTGCATTATCTAAATTTCGTTTTGCAGTACCTTTTATGGGTTGAGAAATAATTTTATCTCTGTCTTTTTTGATAAATCTTTCTGGGCTTGCACACAATAAATATTGATTATTCAATTTATAAAAAGCACTAAAAGGAGTTGGGGAAATGCTAATAAGTTTTGAATAAACATTCAAAGGATTAATTGAAGCATTCTCTGCAAAAAATTCTTGACAAAAATTTATTTCGTAGCAATCCCCTTGCTGCAAATGATTTTTCAATTGGTTGATTGTTGCAATGTATTCCTCTTTTTTTATTCTTGGTTGAACTTTAATTGAAGAGGAATTTACATCAAACAATTTTGTTGAGGTTGTTGAAATAGTATCAAATATTTCTTTTGAGGAAATTGTTAGGGATTCAATAGTAATAAGGCTTCCAGCGAGTGTAACAACTATTTCTGGTTGAAACAAAAACGCATCTGGAAAAGAAATATTGCTACTATTTTTTGACTGAAGTGGGAATAAATGGTTTTTAAAATCGTAGGAAATATGCCCAAAAAGCCAATCATTATTAGTTGATATAAATTCTTTGAAACTACTGAATTCATTGGCTTGCAGCAAAGTTGAAAAAACATTTTTGGTACCAACAGCAACCAAACATTCATAGGAACTATGAGAAGATTGATAGTTATTATTATCCAATAAACAACAAATGTTGAATTGGTTAGCCCAACTCAACATTTGTTGTTTTATAAGAATAATGTTTTCTACTTTGTAAGTAGCGATATGTCTTTTCAAATTAAAAAAGAGAGATTAAAAATCATCGTCATCATCATCAAATCCATCACCACCTTTATCGTTGTATAAGTCAAATTCTTTGAAGTCATCGTCTAATTCAAAGTCATCGTCTTTCTTTTTTCCAGCAGTTTTTTTTGCAGCTCCACCACCCTTCGATTTTGGGATTTCGAATTCATCGAAGTCAGGGTCCCAGTTATCTTCATCCTCTACTTTTTCCCAATCATCTTTCACCTCAACATCGTCGTCATCATCATCATCTTTTGATTTTTTTGAAGCAGTTTTAGCACCTTTCTTCACAGAAGCATCGTCTTCATCTTCGAAATCATCATCGTCATCATCCTCCATTTGTTTTTTCTTTTTTGAAGACACTACTTCATCAGTATCTTTTGCTGCCTTTTTTGTTGCAGGCTTTGTAGTCTTATCAGATTTTGTTGCCATAGATTAATTAATTTGATAATGTAAAATTTCAACCGAAAATTTTAACAACCAAAATTTTTTATACCTTTTTTTTATTTTTTTTATATAATTATAATGTGATAATTTGTTCCCTTTGGGGACCATTAGAAATATACTTCACAGGAGCATTAGTATATGTATTAATAAAGTTAATATAATCTTGCATATTTGTTGGCAAAACCTCGCCATTATTGAGTTTCACAGATGGTGTATTATTCCAGCCTTTAAAATTATCGTACATTGGCTCTGCATTTACTTTAGCCAATTGAAAAGGAACTTCTGTTGTTTTTTGTCCATCAACATTATATGCAACACAAACTTTTAGTTCTTCAAAACTATCAAGTACATCAGCTTTAGTCATTACAATTTGTGTAACACCATTTATCATACAACTAAATTTTAATGCAACCAAATCCATCCAACCACAACGTCTTGGACGACCAGTTGTTGCACCAAATTAGCTTCCTATTTTTCTAATTTCATCTCCAGTTTCATCAAACAATTCTGTAGGGAAAGGTCCACTATCAACACGCGTGCAATACGCTTTTGTAATACCAATTACCTCACCAATTTGTTTTGGAGAAATTCCCAATCCTGTGCAAACCCCAGCTGATATTGTGTTTGACGATGTAACAAATGGGAAAGTTCCAAAATCAATATCCAACATACTACCTTGAGCACCTTCTTCTAAAACTTTTTTTCCATCGGCAATTTGTTTGTTAATAAAATATTCGCCATTAACAATATTCAATGTTTTTAAAAACTCCAATGCTTCAAAAAACTCTTCTTCCCAAGCTGTGATATCTTCGTTAAAATGAAAGTTATCCAACAATTTTTGATGCTTTAAACGAAGTTTAATGTATTGAGTTGTAAAATTTTTATCAAGCAAATCGCCTACTCTCAAAGCGTTTCGTCCAGTTTTATCCATATATGCTGGTCCAATTCCCTTTAATGTAGAGCCAATTTTGCTATCGCCCTTTTGTGCTTCACTTGCTTTGTCCAAAGCCCTGTGTGTTGGCACAATAATGTTGGTGCGTTGAGAAATAAATAAGTTCTTTTTTATATCAATGCCCATTGCAGCAACTGTTGCACATTCACGCTTTAATGTAACTGGATCAAGCACCACACCATTGCCAATAAGATTGATTTTATCTTGATGAAATATACCTGAGGGAATTTGATGTAACACCACTTTCTTACCATCTACATATAGCGTGTGTCCTGCATTTGGACCACCTTGAAAACGTGCAATTACATCGTAATTTGGAGCAAAATAATCAACAATTTTTCCCTTGCCTTCATCGCCCCATTGCAAACCTAAAATAACATCTACCATAAAAAAATATTAGGTAGCAAATGTAGGGGTTGAGGTGTAACTAATATTGAACAAAAAGTATTGAATATTGCATTACTATTAAATTTGAGTTTTCAATTTTATAAAATGGCATATACAGGTGGATTATTAAACGAACTGAATGGTAAAATGGGAATTTCTGCACCGTTTAAAAGCGTTCCAGTAATGAAATTGATTAAAGCACATCAACCAAAAAGCAAGGATGAATTGATTGAGTTAATAAAACAACATTCTGAAAACCATTGCCATTGTGGGGTTGTAAGCCAAGGAACGGTTGAACATTTTGGGAAAAATCTTTACGAATCGCAAATAAAATATTGGGGTGAATATCGTTTTAGTTTGCAGGACTGTGTTCAATGGGAATACGATTTATTTGTTGTTCAATCGTTAAAAGGCGGCGTTGTTGAAAAGAAAGCTTTGGTGGAATTGGCAAAAAGACTAACATCATTCTCTGTCACGGAAGCCAAAGGATTTTTAGATGAGGAATTAAGAATTGATATAATCATTCACAAAGAAAATAGAGAAATTGCAGGTATTCAGGTTAAACCCCTTACGTTTAAATTGATGAGAAAAGAGGTAATTAGTTTCAATGAAAATGCTAATCAGAAGTGGGGCAAACAAGTATTTTATTTGTATTATGATGAAAGCGAAAATTTTGTGAATATGAATGAGATTGTTGAAAGAATTATAAGCTGCTAAACAAATTAATTTATCTCTTTATAAACAATTTCTATTTCGTTATCGTTTCTCTGCAAAGCCTTAATTTCATTGAGTTTCATATTGGTTTCTTGCGATGTCATCACTTGCATTTTAAAATGCTCGTTATAGTGTTTTATAGCATCTTTTTTTACATCAGCATTTCGTTCTTCTACAAATTTTTTATGTTGTTCTATTCTGTTTTTAATAATTAAATTTAGTGATGTTATTGGTGTGTTTTCTATATTGCTAAAAATAATATTTGAAAAAATTGGGTCTATGTCATAACCAACACTATTTCTTTGTGATGCAATCGCAGCAAGGGTTGTAGTACCTGTTCCTAAAAATGGGTCCAAAACTGTATCGCCTTGTAGAGAATACATATTGATAAGTCTGTAAGGCAATTCAAATGGATAAGCTGCACTTCTTTTTCTTGTTTCAGAATTATCAATTTTTTGTTTTGTTCCTTTTAAATCCCATAAATCAGAAAACCAAACATTTCTTTCCTCCCAAAAAAAAGAACTATTTTTTCTTCTTAATTTTTCACTATCAGTTTTAAACTGTCGCTTACCATTTTTTCTAAAAATTAAAATCCATTCGTGTTCCAGTGTTACATAAGCACCAGCTGGCAACATACCAGAACCCATAAATTTATTTGGAGCATTGGTTTGTTTTCTCCACAAAATATTGGGTAAATTTTGGATACCTAATTTCTGAAAAGCATTAATGATTCTTGAATGGCTTGGATAAAGTGCAAATGTTTCATTAATGGTTCTTGTTGCATCACCAACATTAATACAAGCAAAACCCCCAGGAATCAATACCCTTGTTACTTCTGCCCATACTTTATCAAGCTCCAAGTGCATTAATTCAAAAGCAGCAGCACCATCATTTTTTGCTAATGCAGTTGCAATTTTAGGATTTTGTTTTGCCAATATTTCGTCCCACATTTCAATCATTGGGTAAGGTGGCGATGTAACGACAAGCTCAATAGAATTGTCTTGCAGTTGTTTCATTTTTTGTGCAGCACCAATAATGATTTTGTGTGTTGTAGTTGACGAATACATTTGGCGAAACTAAAATAAATTCGAGCAAGAATCTTAACAAAAACATAATAAACATTTTTACCCTAAGTTTGCCAACCTCTTAATGTTTACTCTATGAGAAAAGAACAAAACGAAGATGTTGAAATCAGCCTTACAGGCGAAGAAACCCCATCAACCGCAAATGATGTGAAACCTAAATGGTATAAAAGGGTTCGCAAGGGAATTACAACATCCACAGCCGATAAAAAAGAAGTGCCTGAAGGACTTTGGAATAAGTGTCCTGAATGTAATTTTATTTCTACAACATCAGAGCTTAAAGAAAACTTATTCATTTGCAGTAAATGCAATTATCATCACAGAATTGGAAGTGACGAATATTTTGATTTATTATTTGACAACAAAGAATACATAGTGCTGTTTGATAATATCAGAAGCAAAGATTTTTTAAATTTCACCGATTTAAAAAGCTATCAAAAAAGGCTTGATGACATTCACGCAAAAACAGATTTAAAGGATTCAATGAGAGTAGGTGTCGGCAAAGCAAATGGTGAAGGAATGGTAGTTGCCTGTATGGATTTTGAATTTATTGGTGGAAGTTTAGGTAGTGTAATGGGCGAAAAATTTGCTCGTGCTGTTGATTATTGTATTGAACATAAACTGGCTTTTATTGTGATCAGTAAAAGTGGTGGAGCGAGAATGATGGAAAGTGCATTTAGCTTAATGCAACTTGCTAAAACAAGTGGCAAACTTTCTCAACTTAGCGATGCACAATTGCCTTATATATCTATTTTAACAGACCCAACTTTTGGTGGCATTTCTGCAAGTTTTGGAATGCTTGGAGATTTAAATATTGCTGAACCTGGTGCTCTCATTGGATTTGCTGGACCTCGTGTTATAAAAGAAACCATTAAGAAAGATTTACCAGAAGGTTTTCAAAGAAGTGAATTTTTATTGGACCACGGCTTTTTAGATTTCATTATTGATAGAAAAAATATGAAACAAAAATTGGCACAGTTGGTAAAATTGTTTAGACAATAATGAGAAGCAAATTCCTCTTTCTTTCAATCGGTATTTACCTATTTGTATTTAATGTAAATGCACAGCAGAATAAAGACTCAGTTTGCAATTGCAACGCACTCATTATTTCTGAAACACTTGGTGCTGCTATACCAACCTCAAACAGTCTTCTATCTACTGGAGTTCAAGGGGCAATATATGTTGAGTATGCTTCCAAAATTGGTTCTTTTGGTATTGGTTATGGATTTAACATACTTTTCAAAAGTCAAACCCCAACATCATCTTCTGCTGTAGCTGGTACAAACTCTCTGCAACTTGGATATAGCATAAGTTTCTTAAAAAAAGGTATATTAGGATTTTTTGTTAATTATACTGAAGCCAAAGAATTAGGCACTTACACAGATTTGGAGAACGCTGGAATTTCCTATGAAATAAATGCGTCCTATCCAATATTAGTAGTGAAGAAATATCGAATTTTAGATTTAATGGCTGGCTACCAACTAATAAACATAGGCGATCTTGACTATAGTAACTTTAGAATAGGTCTAAGACACTATGGTATCGCGAAAACCTGGAAAAGAAAGGAAAAACCTGTAAAAAAGTGGTTATAAAATTTAAGCTATCGGTTTAATGATAAAATCGAAACACACTATCATCATCCACACAATATTGCCCTTGTTATTGGGTGTTTTAGTTTATGCTGTTTTTAGAAAAGACAGCATTTTTTATTTAAAAAATAATATCACTTTTTCAAACAATTTAACAACCAAGTTTATTCGCAATCATCTCTGTGATGCTTTGTGGGCTTACAGTTTAACAAGTGCATTGCTTGTTTTCACCAGTATTTCTTCGAAGTTTATAGCCACTATTGCAATTCTTTTTTTCCTATTACAGGAATACATTACTGGCAAATATTTTAACCAAACTTTCGATTGGGTTGATGTCATTGTTATGTCATTTTTTGCTTTGCTTTCAATAACCTTAGTTAAAAGAAATAACTTAGATTTCTAAAACTAATTTATGAAAAAGAACTTCTTGGTTGTTGCAGTTGTTTTAAGTTTGTATGCTGCATTTTCACTGGCGACTTCAAAGCAAACAGATGTCAATATTTATTCAGGCTGCATTAGTAAATTTGGTCAAAAATTTTATTACGACTCACTTGGTAATACTACTTTGATAAGCACTTTGTCGCAAAACTATAATTCAGGCTATAACAATATACTGATCTTCCAAATTGATGATACTACCAAAGCTTTAAAAGTTGCGAATCTTGCTTGTGAACAAATGAGAGATTCTTGTGGTCTTCATAGTTCTACACTCCTTTTTTATGATACATCTTGGCATACCAATTATGATAGTTTGTTTAATGTATCAGGCAAAAGAGTATTAACTTACAAATGCCCTTAGATTTGCTGCTTTATGGCAACAGAGTTTAACAACAGGCAGGCATATTTCAACTATTTTATTGACAATAAATATGAAGCTGGCATTGTATTGCTTGGTACTGAGGTAAAAAGTATTCGTGATGGAAAACTAAGCTTTAATGACGCTTTTTGCTTGCTTGAAAGTAATGAAATTTGGTTACGAGGTTTATACATTGGTGAATATAAATTGGGAACAATTAACAACCACATTGCCGTTCACGATAGAAAACTTTTGTTAAAAAGCAGAGAAATAAAAAGACTACAAGTTGCAACAAAAGAAAAAGGATTAACCATCATCCCACTAAAGGTTTACATTAACGACAAAAACTTAGTTAAGGTAGAAATTGGTGTAGCAAAAGGTAAAAAACTACACGATAAACGAGACACCATTAAACAACGTGATAACGACAGGGAAATAAAAAAATATTTGGGTTAGCATCTACTCAAACTCATATCCAATATCTTTTCTAAAATACATTCCATCAAAATGAATTTGCGATAAAATTTGCTTGCTTTTATCAACAGCTTCTTTAATAGAATTGCCTTGAGATGTAATAGCCATAACCCTTCCGCCATTTGTTACCAAATTATTTTCAGCATCTAATTTCGTTCCAGCGTGAAAAATAAATGATGTTTTTTCCATCTCAATTTTACTCAAATCACTAATTGGCACATCTTTTTTGTATTCACCTGGATAACCACCACTCACAGCCATTACAGTTGCAAAATATCCTTCATTGTATTCAATGTTAGCATCTTCCAAAGTGCCATTATCCATTGCTGCAAAAAGGCTTACTAAATCTGTTTCCAATCTTGGCAAAATAACTTCTGTTTCTGGATCGCCAAGTCTGCAGTTATATTCAATGACATAAGGCTCGCCATTGCAATTCATCAATCCAAAAAATACAAAACCATCATAAATCAAATGATCATTTTGAAATCCTTGAATGGTGGGTTTAACAATTTTTTCTTCAACTTTTTGCATAAATATTTCATCCATAAAAGGCACAGGGGACACACAACCCATTCCACCAGTATTTAACCCTGTATCGCCCTCTCCTATTCGTTTGTAGTCTTTTGCGTGTCCAATAATCTGATAGTCTTTACCATTTGTTAAAGCAAAAACACTCACTTCTATTCCTTGCAAAAATTCTTCCACTACAACCTTGGCAGATGCATTGCCAAATTGTTTATTTACAATCATTTCTTCAAAAGAAATTAATGCTTCGCTGAGTGTATTGCAAATAACAACTCCTTTACCAGCAGCAAGTCCATCAGCTTTTAAAACAATGGGTAAACTGTGTTGTTGTAAATATGTTTTTCCCTGCTCATAATTTTCAATGGTAAACTCTGCGTAAGCAGCAGTTGGAATATTATTCTTCTGCATAAATTCTTTTGCAAAAGATTTGCTTCCCTCAAGTTGAGATGCAGAAGCAGATGGAGCAACTATGATAATGTTTTTTAATTCGTTTGCATTTTTTAAAAAATCATAAATGCCTTTTACCAAAGGCTCTTCAGGACCAACAACAACCAATTGAATTTTATTGTCAATACAAAATTGTTTGATGGCTTCAAAGTCAAGTGTAGCAAGCGTTACATTCGTTCCATAAGCAGCAGTTCCTGCATTGCCAGGTGCAATAAAAAGCTGAGAGCAATGATGGCTTTGTTGCATTTTCCACGCAAGTGCATTTTCTCTTCCACCAGAACCTAAAAGTAAAATATTCATAACATTTTTTGAAGTGGCGAAAGTAAAAGTATTTGGTTCTGCGTAAACAATTTTCATTATTCAATAACAATAAACCACCAACCACAAAACAACAACTCTACATTTGCACAAATATTTTTTATGAATGATATTGCAAGAATTATAGATATAACAAAAGATGCAGAATTAAAAACTATTGCTGAGAAAGTGTCGAATAATACTCGCCTGAGTTTTGATGATGGTGTGATGTTATTTGAGAAAGGTTCATTACCTTTTTTGGGTGCTTTGGCAAATTTTGTAAGAGAAAAAAAGCACGGAGACATCACTTATTTCAATAGAAATTTTCACATAGAGCCAACAAATGTTTGCGTGTTTAGTTGCAAGTTTTGTTCGTACTCTAAACTATATGCACACAAAGAAGAAGGTTGGGAATTGACGGTTGAGCAAATGATGAACATTGTAAAATCTTATGATGGAAAGCCAGTAACTGAAGTGCATATTGTTGGTGGTGTTCACCCAAAAATGACATTACCTTTTTTTGCAGATTTATTGAAAGCCATTAAAGCTCATCGCCCAGAATTACACATTAAAGGCTTTACTCCTGTTGAGTTGGATTATATGTTTAAGAAAGCAAAAATGACCGTAGAGGAAGGAATGAAATTTTTGCACGAAGCAGGTTTAGATTCTTTGCCAGGTGGTGGTGCAGAGATTTTTCATCCTGAAATAAGAACACAAATTTGTGAAGATAAAGTTGATGCTGAAGGTTGGTTGCATATTCACAAAGCTGCACATCAATTGGGAATGCACAGCAATGCTACAATGCTTTTTGGACACGTTGAAAAATACTGGCACAGAATTGATCATATGGAAAGGTTGCGTCAATTGCAGGATGAAACAGGTGGCTTTAATACGTTTATTCCACTAAAGTTTAGAAACAAGGATAATGATATGAGCAACATCAATGAATGCAGTACTATTGAAGATTTAAAAGTGTATGCAGTTGGTAGATTGTATTTAGACAATTTCAATCACGTTAAAGCATATTGGCCAATGCTTGGAAGGCAAAAAGCCCAGCTATCATTGGGTTTTGGCGTAAATGATATTGATGGAACCATTGATGATACTACAAAAATTTATAGTATGGCTGGCAGCGAAGAACAAAACCCTGCAATGAATACAGCAGAATTGGTAACCTTAATAAAACAAGTAAATCGTAAGCCAATTGAAAGAGATACTTTGTATAATGTTGTTACAGATTATAGCTTGAAAGAAGTAGATTTGGCATCTTTAAATTAGTACAATAAGAAAAATAAAAAAAATGAATCAGTCTATTTTAATTACAACAAGCACAAATTTAGAAGGGTATAAAATTAAAGAACAGTTGGGTCTTGTAAGAGGTATTACTGTTCGTTCAAGAAGTGTTTTAGGCAATGTGGCTGGTGGTTTTATGATGTTGTTTGGTGGCAAAAGTGCCATCTACACTGAGCTATGTGAAAATGCCAGAGAAGAAGCGTTGCAATTGCTTATTACCCACGCAAAAGAAATGGGTGCAAATGCTATTATTAATATGCGTTACGATGCCAATGAAGTAATGAACGGTTTAACCGAAGTGCTTGCTTATGGAACGGCAGTTTATGTAGAAGCACAATCATAATATTATTAACCCAACATTCTAATTTTTGCAACCTCAACTACTATATGTCTCAACAACAGCAGGTATTTCAAAGAAATAGTCCAAAAAGATGGAAGCAATTTAAATGGAGCGGAAGAATTTTTTTACTCCTATTATTTATTTGTGGGATAATTGTTTTTATTGGACTTCGCAGGGTAAATAAAGTTGAGATTCCAAAACTAAAAAACAAAAACGAGCGATACAAAAATGCCTTGACTGCAAAAGGTTTGTACACCGAAAGTAAATTTAGTGAAAGCTATAAAGATTACCGTGCTTTCATCAACACGCAATTGCTTAATGGAACAAAAGACAAGTATTCTGACACAGCACGGTTTTATCCAACTGTTTTTGATAATGAAATAGGCATCAGGGCTGCATTTTATGTTGCGTGGGATGCTCAGGCATATTTTTCTTTAAAGAGAAATATCAGTAAAATGAATATGGTGTTGCCAGAGTGGTTTTTTATTGACCCAAATACCGACACGCTTGTAACCAATATTGATAAACGTGCTTTAAACATAATGAAATCAAGTGGTGTAGCCATTGTGCCACTTTTAAGCAACAATTTCAACGGCAAGTTCAGGAGCGATTTATTGCATAATATTTTAACCAATCCTGTTAAACAAAAAAAACTGATAGATGATATTGAAAAGGTTTTAACAACCAATCATTTTAAAGGTATCAATGTTGACTTTGAGGAATTGCAGGAAAGAACAGATGAAGCACTAATAGCCTTTCAGGAAAAACTTTACACACAACTTCACAACAAGGGCTTTCTTGTTTCGCAGGATGTTAGCCCATTCAATACAGATTACAACTACGATGCCTTGGGGAAATATAATGACTACATTTTCTTAATGGCTTATGATCAAAGTACGTCAGAAACCAAGCCAGGACCTATTTGCAGCCAACAATGGATTAGAAAAGCAACAGATGAATTAGCAAAAAAAATATCTGTAGATAAGATTGTTTTGTGTATGGCTGCCTATGGTTATGATTGGCCAGCAGATGTTGGTAAAGATGGAACTGTAACTTATCAGGAAGCACTTACAACTGCAAAGGAAAGTGATGGTGTGATTAATTTTGATAACAATACTTACAATCTTTTTTTTAATTATTCTGATGATAATGATGTGCAACATCAGGTGCATTTTGCAGACGCTGCAACAAATTTTAATACACTGCGATATGCAACAGAATTGCAGCTTGCTGGTACAGCTTTATGGCGTTTAGGTAGTGAGGATAGCAGGCTTTGGGACTTCTATGACAAGCCAATGACCAAAGATGCTTTAAAGAAATTTGACTTTGAAGATTTTAGTCGTGTTACCACAAACAATGATGTTGACTATATTGGTGAAGGCGAGGTTTTGGATGTTATTACAACACCTTCAGATGGGCATATAAAAGCTGACATTGATACCTCTGAAATGCTTATCACCAATGAAACATACGATTCTTTGCCAAGTATGTTTGTGGTGCAGAAATGGGGTAAACCTGCTACTAAAAAAATGGTTTTAACTTTTGATGATGGACCAGATGCTGATTATACTTCAAGAATTTTAGACACGCTTTCTAAGTACCACGTTCCTGCAAGTTTTTTTATTGTTGGAATGGAAGGTGAAAGCAATTTGCCACTCATCAGAAGAATTTATAGGGAAGGACACGAGTTGGGTAATCATACTTTTACGCACCCTAATATGGCTAAGGTTAGTCAAAAGCGTGCAGGGATAGAGATTGATTTAACAAGGCTTTTGATTGAGTGTGTTACTGGTCATAGTACCATTATGTTTCGAGCTCCATTCAACGCAGATAGTGAACCAGAAACGATGGAAGAGTTAGTTCCAATTGCGTATAGCAGAACAAAAAATTATTTGACCATTGGCGAAAGCATTGACCCAGAAGATTGGCAAGCTGGCGAAGAAAAAGACTTTAATGCAGACACTATTTTTAACAGGGTTGTAAGATATAAAGACAATGGAAATATCATCTTGCTTCACGATGCTGGTGGCGATAGAAATGCAACGGTGGAAGCACTTCCAAAGATTATCAAGTATTTTAAAGAACAAGGTTACACGTTTACAACTGTTGCAGATTTGTTGGGCAAAACAAGAGATGAAGTAATGCCTCCTATACCAAAAGATAAAGGATATTACTTGGTGCAATTTAATTTGGTGCTTGCAGAAACTGGTTATTATCTTGGTACAATTTTCTTCTGGTTATTTATTACTTTTTTGGTGTTAAGTTTTATCAGGTTGGCAGCCATAACTGTTTTTGCATTTCTTCAAAACAAAAAGGAGAAAGCAATGTCAACAGAACTTATTCAACTTGAAACTTATCCTAAAGTTGCTATCATTGTTCCTGCATTCAATGAAGAGTTGACTGCTGTTAAATCTGTTTCAAAATTATTGCAACGCAGCTACGCCAACTTTGAAATCATATTTGTAGATGATGGTAGCAACGATGCTACTTACGCAAAAATGCAGGAAGCCTATGGCAATCATCCTTTGGTAAAAATATTCACCAAACCCAATGGTGGCAAGGCTGCTGCACTAAACTATGGCATTGCAAAAACAGATGCACAATATGTTGTGTGCATTGATGCAGATACGCAACTTAGCCCAGATGCACTGGTGTGGTTAATGCAACCTTTTTTAGCACAACAAAATGAAAATGATGGGCAAAAAATTGGTGCTGTTGCAGGTAAAGTTGTTGTTGGCAACGAGGTAAACATTCTCACTCGCTGGCAAAGCATTGAATATATTTTTAGCCAAAATTTTGAACGAAAAGCATTTGCTTATGTAAATGCCATTACTGTTGTGCCAGGTGCCATTGGTGCTTTTGATAAAGCAGTAATAGAGGAAATTGGTGGCTTCACCACAGATATTTTAGCAGAAGATTGCGACCTCACCATTCGCATTTTAGATGCAGGTTATGTAGTCATCAATCAGCCTAAAGCCCTTGCATTTACTGAAGCTCCAGAAACTTTAAAGCAATTTATGAAGCAGCGTTTTCGCTGGACATTTGGTGTAATGCAAACATTTTGGAAACACAAGAAAACATTGTTTTCCTCAAGTAAAAAAAACCTTGGTTGGATTGCCTTGCCAGATATTTTGTTGTTTAAATACATCATTCCATTATTTACACCTGTTGCTGATGTGTTAATGATTATTGGATTGCTTACTGGTAATGCAGGCAGAATAGGCATTTACTATTTGTACTTTATGATTATTGATTTAACGCTTGCATTGGTAGCCTTTGGATTTGAAAAAGAGAATCCATTAAAGCTATTGTGGCTTATTCCTCAAAGGCTTGTTTACAGGTGGTTGATGATGGTGGTTTTATTTAGAAGTTTAAAGAAAGCTATCAAAGGCGAATTGCAGCATTGGGGCGTTTTAAAGAGAACTGGCAAAGTAAAAATCAACGAATAAAAGATGTATAACCTTCCACATTTTAAAGCAAACAATGAGCAGGAAGTAATAGACTTTATGCACCAACATCCATTTGTTGTTTTGTGTGGGGTTGATGCAAGCAATAAACCTGTTGCCACACATATTCCAGTTTTAATTGAAGAAAGAGAGGGAAAACTTTTTTTGCTTGCACACATTATGCGTAAGCAAATGCACACCACTGCTTTTGAAAATAATAGCAATGTACTTGCCATTTTTAGTGCTGCACATAGTTATGTTAGTGCAGCAAATTATACACAACAAAACACTGCTAGCACCTGGAATTATCAAGCAGTTCACGCAAGTGGAAGCATTAGATTTTTAGACGAAGAAGCATTGTATCATTTGCTTGTTAAGCTAACAGAAAAGTTTGAAAACAACCCACATTCACCTGCACAGGTGCAACAAATGGATAAGCAATATGTAACCGATTTAATGAAAGCTATTGTGGCTTTTGAAATTGAAGTAACAAATATTGAACACGTTTTTAAACTAAGCCAAAATAAAGACGAAGCAACAAGAAACAACATTATTAACACCCTTGAAAAAAGTGGCGATGCAGAGCAAACACTTGTTGCAAAAGGAATGAAGGATTTTTATGGAAAGAAATAAAACTATCTCCATAGTTAACTGATAAACACATTACGAAAAAACCTCGAAGCAATGCTTCGAGGTTTTTGTTTGATAGTACTACGCCAATGTTGGGTGTTCTTCACCAACATTGCACTACATAAAAACGTTGTTGGTAGGCTGTGCCATAGGCAACAACGGCGGAAATTTTCTGTTGCAGCAGTGTCTCTCTTTGGAGGACGCTGCGTTGTTATAATTTACCTATTGCCACGCAGAGTGCCTTGCAGGACACGCTGCTGAAACAAAAGCTGGTTAGTTCATTTTTGTTATTGTATTAATCATCCATTTTGCTATTTTTTTTCCTGTCTTTTTTGGTGGCAGGTCGGTCGATATGAATTCATATTCATCCGTATTTCTATATTCAAACGATACCTTGAAAATCTTTCCCTTTAGTTTAGCGTCACTCTGATTATTTTTATAGTAGATGCCTTCAATTTCTTCAAAAATTCCATTAGTTTTTGTTTTCTCATCAATCATTCCAGACATTTCGTAGTCTTCACCCGATTTAATATCTTTCATTCCACACGAACATCCATCTTCACATCCATAATAAACAAATTTCAGAATAACTTCTTTTCGTGTTCCTAAAACTTTAGAAAAGGAATCAGGTTTTAATTTAGAATCATTTGAGATTTTATTGTTACCCGAGTTTTCATTAGAGTGAGGTAAATTAAAACTTGTTGTGTCAGGCTTAGCAATTCCTATTTCTTTTATTGTACCTGGATAAAATAAAAAAATGTTACGAATTATATTTTTATCCAAATTTGAATCTATTACAAGTTGCTTGTCATCATAAAAAATTTCATTGAAATAGTTATAAGAATAATAATCTGCAATACTATTCAACTTTCTAAGGTTACAGAAATATTGTTGCTGTGTTCTATCATAGCCTACACTACCAGTATTTCTATTATGAATCAACTCTAATGTATCACTGTTTTGAAAAAATAAAAATGAAGATTCGTTTGATCCTCCAATTCTTCTAAACTGCTTAATTGTCTTTTTTTGAAATAAATTTGAAATACTCTCTTGAAAATTATTTTCCACTTTGTCTTCTTCATCTTTAGGTATCACCTCTTCATCATGTATCAAACTAAATTTTAATCCATAAGAAGTTCTAAACCAATTTATGAATGATGCTGTGTTACCTGCTGTTTGAGAAAATTTATCAACATTAAAGTTTGATGATAAATGAGGATAAGTTTTAAATGGTGGTAATAAATAATAAATATTATTTTTAAATTTCTGTTCAAATAATTTTATTGAGTTCTGATTTGTATCTAAAGCACAATTGTCAAGTTTTATTTTCACAATTTCAATTTCATCGTTATTTTCAAGTGAATATTTTAATATTTTAAACATAGGAATACCTATCAAACGTCTTAATTGGTCAAAATCTTTAATCACCATTTTTAAACTATCTGTATTATTTTTTGCCTGAAAATTGAATTCAAATGAATAATCTCCAAAGTCTGAACTTCGTTCTCCTCCATATTTAAAATATTCTTTATCTAAAACGTTATTTACAATATTTCCACATTGAGATAAATGTTGAAAGTATAAAGCATAGTTGCCATCTGGCTGCCACAATGTACCATTTAAAATTTGCGGCGAATTAATAATCTGTTTATCAGTTTTAATAACTGAAATAGCATTATTGGTTTGATTGTCTTTTAAAAATGATTGATAATTTAAAACTTTACCATAATTGAATAATCCAGTAAAACTGAATCCTTCTGAATTTGGTGATAAAGTTTGTAACCCATTTAATACATTATTGTCAAAGTTTAATGTTAACTCATATAAACCTCTACTACCACGTAGCGATGAATTATTTATTTCTTCATCTAGTTCATATTGCCAAGATCTTTTCCCTGCAAATTCACCTGAGGAAACATTAATGCTTCTTTGATTAAATTTTCCAGATTTAACACCGTTTCTATACCACACATCGCATACTATGTCTTCCTGTATGCCATCAAAAATAAACCTGCCCTTAAACGATAAACGCAATTTGTTTGGTTCTTCATAAATGCCTTTTATAAAATCTACTCTTGTTATAACTTCATTCCGCTCATTATTATCATATCCTTCTACTTGTTCAATCTCTCTTTCATTATTTTTATTATATACTATTGATGCTATTTTTTTATTATTATAAAAATATGTTTCTGCAATTTTTTTGAAATCTTTTGTATAATAAATCTCCCTTCGCTTTGTTCCATCGCCATATTGTTCAGTAGTGATGATATAGTCTTGATTAGAAAGTTGTGCAAAGGTTTGAATAACGTTAAAAACGATAGCAGTCAGGAAAAGTAATTTTTTCATTTTATAAATTTTGTGTGATTAAGTATTGTTTTAACGGGTTGCCAATAGGCAGTTTGTTTATTAAATTTATTGCGTCATATCTATTCGCTAAACGACCTGCCTTATTGCCAATGACGAAACCATTAGCGAACTCAGTAAGATTAATAGGCGTTTTCAAAAGCTCTATTTTTTTGTATTTAATGTTAAAACAAAAACCAGTATCGTTATTGTCGCCAGCTGCTTTAATAATGGTAACGCTTTGCCAATGATTTTGGTATTCTGTATGTGCAAGAAAAGCTCTAACATCTCCTAACGCAGCAAAATGTTCTTCAATAATTTTATCCCAGTTTTGAGCTAGTAACATTTCTATAATACCTTGTATTTCTTCATCAACTAATTGTTCAACACCATAAACATTTCCTATATGATAATAGCTGCCGTTTGGGTATCGTGTTATCAGCATTATTTTATCTACTATGTCTGCATATATTCTTTGTCGGTAACATTCTAAAAAACCAATTTTTTCTTTTTGTGGTATTTTGTTAAACAACCATTCTTCTAACCCAAAACGATACGTAAATTCTCTGTAGTTTACAACAATTCCATATCCTATGCCATTATTGGCAAATACATCTGCATTTGTTGGTTGTTGCCAGTGTGCAGTATTATAAACTAATCTTGCAATGTGTGTCATAGTTGTTCATTTTTTTCACCTACTCTATTCAGTTTTCGGCTTCCCTGTTGTTGTTTTATTTAGGATTGACAACTTTTAAAAAGTTGTCAATCCTTGTAGTTCTTTGCTACGTCATTGCGAGATTGGGTTCTTGCCCAACGAAGCAATCGCATTTACCAAACAGATTGCTTCAGGCACGAACCTTCGCAATGACGACATATTTTGAACAGATTACTTCGTGCCTCGCAATGACGCTCACCTACAAACTCATTCTATCCACAGCTACACTTAATGGGCTAACGCCACCACTGCTCACTACATAAAAATAAAAGTAGTAATCAACGCCCTTGGTAAGTCCTGTAAATCTTTTTTTACGGCTATCGTTTACATCGTGAAAAATGCGGTTGGTAGTGGCAGCTTCTATTATTAGTTGCCCTTGTGGGTTAAGGGTTACACCATTTAGTTTTTGCCCCTCGCTAACAATGCAACCATAGTGATGCCCTGTGTGAAAACTTTCGCACTCGGCATCTATTTCGCCCGATGAAATACCATTGCTCACCACTACTTTTTGGGGTGCAGTTGCCTGTGCAATTTTTGCAGCAATGCCACCTGTACCAGTAGTTGGCACAAAGCCCGATAGCATTATAATATTTTCATCTCCATTGGCAACACTATCTACATAGTTTGCCATACTATCCAGTGCTGCAAATAGTGCAGAGCGGGCAATGTTAAAGTTGGCTTTTTGTGCTTTGCCACCTTGCTTGTAGGCAGCATAAGAAGCTTCTTCATCGGTAATCAATTTGTTAAAATCATCCTCTTTAAAAGGTGTGGTTGTAAAAATTGTGGAATTTTGATACACTCCCTGACTAACGCCATTGGCAAAAGTGGGTACGGTTTCAATTTTAAGGTCGTGGTAGACTAAGCTACAATGAATGGTTTGAGGCATAGTGTTTTGTTTTTATTGTTAAAGAATAATGAAAAATAGTGTAAGCATAATGGTAGAGCTTCAACCGATATGCTTCGCAACAAAAAGCATAGTGGTTTAACATAAAGGCATAGTGGTTTACGCTCAACTGATATGCTTCTAAGCAAAAAGCATAATGGTTGAACAAAAAAGCATAACGGTTTAGTGAAGAAGCATAACGGTTTAGTGAAGAAGCATAACGGTTTGCTCTCGACTGATATGCTTCCAAGCAAAAAGCATAATGGTTTAATAAAAAAGCATAACGGTTTAGTGAAGAAGCATAACGGTTTGCTCTCGACTGATAT
>JANYEP010000196.1 GCA_025363075.1 Chitinophagaceae bacterium
ATATCACCAATTTCATCTAAAAATAAAGTACCACCATTTGCTTGCTCAAACTTGCCAATACGTTGTTTAATTGCAGAAGTGAAACTGCCTTTTTCGTGACCAAATAATTCGCTTTCTATCAGCTCACTTGGAATGGCTGCACAATTTACCTCAACAATAGGAGCGGAGCTTCTATTGCTTTTTTCGTGTAGCCACCTTGCTACTAATTCTTTACCACTTCCATTTTCGCCAGTTACTAAAACACGAGCATCTGTGGGTGCAACTTTATCAATGGTGGTTTTAATTTTTTGCAAGGCTTCGCTTTCTCCAATCATCTCCTGAACCTTGCTGACACGGCGTTTCAGCGTCTTAGCTTCTTTTACTAAAACAGTTTTATCAAGGGCATTTCTAATGGTAATAAGCAAACGATTTAAGTCTGGTGGTTTTGAAATAAAATCAAATGCACCTTTTTTCACGGCTTCAACAGCAGTTTCAATATTGCCGTGACCGCTAATAATGATAATGGGAACATCTGCATTTATTTCTGTGGCTTTTTGTAAAAATTCTAAGCCATCCATCTTGGGCATTTTAATATCGCAGATAACTAAAGAATATGTTTTTGCAGAGAATTTTCTAAAGCCTTCTTCACCATCAGCAGCTTCATCAATGGTATATCCTTCATTGGTTAAAATATCTTTTAAAACGTTTCTTATTGACCTTTCATCATCAATAATAAGAATATGATTTGCCATTACAATTTATTTAACAACAAAGTAAATAGATTGAAATTATAAACTATCTAAAAAAGTATTTACATCAGCAATAGAAGCAGGAATAATGGAAGGTTTTAATGAATACTGTGGGGTAGTTGAAACAAGAATATCGTGTTTTCCTATATAAAATTGACCATCGATATATGAGATTGAAACAAGTTTAACACTACTACCTAATGGAAGGTTTTTTGCTAAAAAAACTTTATTAACATCATCCGATTGAAGTTTCAAAACAGTATTGTAATCGTTTAAGACAGCAAATACAACTGTGTTTTTATTGGTAAAATTTTTAGTTGATAAAAGAACGTTACTATTTACTAAAATGCTTGCTGATATTGGTTTTGCAAAGTTTATCCAGCTTAATTTTTTACTAATAATCTCATAAGACAATTGGGTTTGTCCATTCATCAAAATAGAATTTGCTTGAAGATAACCTGTATTTGTACTGTCAGCTAATGCCCAAGTAACATTGTTAGTTTCAATGCTGCCAGAGAGATAAATATAATTTTGTGCAAGCGGTGTATCTACTAAATCTATTGTGTATGAAGTACCATTTGCAATACTCAAATTATTTTTTGAATCATCCGTTAAGTTCAATAAAAAAGCACTTTTTGTGTCGAATAAATTTGTGCTACTGCAACTTGAAATAAGGTTTCTAATATAGTCGCCTTTTGAACTTAGTTGCATTAAATTAACACTCACTTTGCCACTGTAATTAACTCCATTTAGTAAATAAGTATTGCCTTGTAATCCCAATTGAATTTGATTGTTAAAGTCGAGTAATGCATTGTTGCTGCTGCTGAAAGAGCCTGTGTATAAAGGTTTGCTAAGTGTAGTGATAATTATTGTTGATTTTGCTGCATCCATTGCACTTGGTGACCAATTTGTGTCATTAAATTCTGTTGAATATGGTACAAATTTATCAGTACTTTTTGTGCAAGATGTAATGCAAAAAATGAGGGATAAAAAAATGGCTGGTATTTGTGAAATTTTCTTCATAACTATTGTTATAGTGTATTGATGCAATATTTGTTTAAAACGCTGCCTCAACATTAAAAATGTTTGTTCGTACTTAATTTTATTCTTGCTCCAAACTGAATTCCAAAGGCATTAAATGTTTGTGTAAAGCCAGCACTACTTTGTAAACTTTTGCTTAATCCATATCTAAAATATGGTTCTGCAAATACATCCAATTCTTTGGTAATATTTCTCATTACACTTACGCTTGCATACAAACTAACACCTACTTGATGTTTAAAAATTCCATTATTCGATTTGCTTGATATGTTTACTAAATTGTATGCAGAGTCAATAGTTTTTCCTTCGTACCAAGAAGTTAAATTTATAATTGCACCACCACTTACAGCCAATTTCCAAAGGCTTTGTGGCTCACTAAATTCATAGGACAAAAGCACTGGCAATTCTAAGTTTTTGTAATGATTAATATTGCTTCTAACTCTATAACCAATTTGAACAAAAGTGGTAGTATCGCTAATTGTTGTATCAGATTGCCCAGGACGAGTAATTGTGTGAGAATTAATAACTATAGTTTGCCTTCTGTCATTCTCTGTTTTCAAAGTAAGTTTTTCGTTAAATTGAGAGTATTGTAGTCCAGCTTTTAATAATAAATTATTGGAAATTGATTTGCTAAATCTTGCACCTACAGTAAATCCTAAACGTATTGACTCGCTGCTATCTTTTTTAGACAAATATTGTTCGTTTCCTTGTTTGGTGCTTTTTACAGTTTTAAATGCAAAATCAGGAGAAATATATCCTTCAACATAAAAATCATTTCTGTAGCTTCCTCTTGTAGTTGGACAATCATCGCCAAAAAGTTTTGCAAGCGAAAAAGATTTTAATTCATTTGTAGAAGTATGTACTAAATTTCTTTGCTCTGAAGCAATATCCTCCCAATTTGCTTTTGAAAATTTGGTAAATAAACTGTTGTTTAAATTCTCATTGCTGTATGCTGAAAAAGAACTAACGGTTGAATTATTATTTGAAATAAAACCTGATTTATTTTTCTTTGTTTTTGTGTGAGAACTTGCATACATTTTTTTGCCTTGCTCATCTGTTACTAAGCTATTTCCTGCATTGTGTAGTGTGTTTGCATTAAT
>JANYEP010000205.1 GCA_025363075.1 Chitinophagaceae bacterium
GACGGTGCCGATGCTGTTACAATAGATGGACTAAACTCAGGTGGTAATTCATTAACAATTGCCAATACACTTGTTAATACTGGCAGTAACCTTCTTTCTACTATTCAGTTTATTAACGATGCAAAAAATAATACGATTCAAAATTGTACAATTCAGAGTCAAATACAGGCTAATAATGGTAATCCTCTAGGTGGTATTATAGCTTTTGGAGTAAGCACTACAACTGGGAATACCGGTAATGTTATCACTAATAATACATTTAGTGGTTATGGTGGTACGCCTGCAATTTGTGCCATTTATTCTAAAGGAACAAGTGCCACTAAACCGAATACTGTTACAGTTACAAACAATAATTTCTCAGATAATTTGACTACAACTGGTAGTAGAAACTCTGCTGCTATATGGTTGGACGGTACAGGAAATGAATCTTGGACAATTAGCAATAACAGAATTTATAAAGCATCATCAACTGCAGGCTCTTCAGGAAGTTCTTTCACAGGAATAAATATATCAACTGGTAACGGGCATACTGTTAGTAATAATTTTATTGGTTTTGCAAGTTATACCACACTTACAGGTGCTACATCATTGGGAACAACTGTAACTGTTACAAGCACTGCAGGTCTTTCTGCTGGTCAGTTTGTTCAGGTTGCATCTGGAACAGGAACTCTTACTGCTGGTACTACCATTAGTAGCATTACTAATTCTACCCAATTTGTATTAACTGCAACTCCCTCAATAGCTCTGTCTAATGCAACTATAACAATACCATCAGGAACATTTACAGTCACTGGAACCAATAGCTTCACAATGTATGGCCTAAATGTGAGTGTTTTAACTACTACTGCTGCTGAAATACAAGGAAATGTTATATCAGGAATTAGCTTGTCTTCATCGAGTACAACTACAAGTGTTGCCAACGGAGGAGCGTTTTCAGGAATAGCTGTTGGTGCTGGAAAGGTTAATATAGGGCAAACTATTGGCAATGTAATTGGAGCACCAACTGGTACTGGTGCAATCATTGGAATCAGTAATCAAACTTCACCTTCAGGGGTTTTATTTGGAATTGCTGCTACGAGTACAAGCACTGTAAATATTTCTAATAACTTAATTGGTAGTATAACTGCTTCGGCAAGTGCTGCCACTAAATGTTTTGATATTACTGGTATTGGAACTGCTGGAACTGCTGGTAATTTTACTATTGCAGGTAATACTATAGGCAGTACCACTACTTCAAATTCTATTCAAGGAGGAACATCTGGCACAAGTACTGGGGCTAACAATTTAATTGGAATTAGTAACGCAGCAACGGGTACAGTTACAATAGGTGGGTCAGGAACAGCGAATACTTTACAAAATATCACAAATTATAGTACCAGTACGACAGCAACCCTCACTGGGATTACAAATAGTGGTTCTACTGCAACAACAAATATTACTTACAACAATTTAATTTCTAACACATCTAAAGGAGGTCCTGTAGTAGGTATTACCAATGCTGCTACCCCTGCTATTTTAAATATTACTAACAATGTGCTTGGTGCTTTTGCAATTAGTTCTGCTGCTGGTACATTTACAGGGATAATTAGTAGTGCTGCTCCAACCTCAGCATTCAATATTAATAGCAACAATTTAGGTAATTCTACAAATGGTTTAGTTACTTACAGTGCAGCCAACTCTGGGGCATTGGTTGGTATTAGTGCTTTAACAACTGCTGCTGCTGCAACCTTATCCATTAGTAATAATAATTTTCAAGGTATTACACACTCTACAGCAGGTAGTAGTACCCACACTTATATTACCTACAGCCACGCTTCTTCGGTTACAGATAATATTAATAGTAATACATTCACTACACTTTCATTGGCAACAACAGGTGCCATTACTTTTATTTCAAGGGCTGGAAGTATGACTTCAACTGGTGTTGAAAATTGTCAGAGCAATAGTATTGTTACCAGTTTTGCAGTAACAGGCACTGGTGGTGGAGCCGTTACTCTATACACAGCAAATGCTTCATCTGTGACTGGCTCGTCTATGAGCCAAACTGGAAATAATTTTTCTAATATTACCATTCCGGCAGCTTCAAGTATTGTAGGCTGGTCAAATACCGAGGGTTTTAGTGCCACAAGTGGTCCTACTAAAACGGTTACTGGTAATACATTTAGTAGCTGGTCAACAAGTTCATCAGCAATTACTGCACTTACAGTAAACTATGGTGGTAATGGAACAACAGTGTCTTCTAATACCATTTCATCTATTTCTGGTACAGGGGCTATAACAGGCATTAATTTGGGTCCACAAAATAATACTACTTCTGCATATACTTTAACCTGTAGTTCAAATAATATAAATACACTTACATCTTCCGGCAGTGGTGGTACTGTTACTGGTATTTTATCTACATCTACAACACCTAACATAATTTTTGCAAGCGATACAGTTCGTTCACTCTCTAGTACAGCAGCAAGTGTAATAGCAATTAGTAGTGCAGGAGGAACAACTGTTAAAATAAGTAAAAGTAAAATTTATACTTTATCTTCTTCATCAGCTTCTGCATTGGTATATGGTATCTATATAAATGGTGGAACAACCAATAACTTATACAATAATATCATTGGTGATATTACTGCTACTTCTGCTACACAAACGACACCAACTGCTGCGATTGTAGGTATTAATCTTGCTAATACTAGTGGTACAAATAACGTATATAATAATACTGTAAGAATTACAGGTGCCGGAGGTGCCAACTTTGGGACTGCTTGCGTATTTACAAATACAGGAGCTACCATACTAATGAATAATAATTTGCTTGTTAACGCTTGTACACCAAGTGGTACAGGTAAAGCATCAGCATATCAACGTAGTTCTAACACGACAAGTACACACTCTTCTAGTTCCAATAAAAACTCATTTTATGCCGGAACTCCTGGAACTGCAAATGTTTTATTGTTTGACGGTTCAACTGGTTATCAAACAATTGGTTCTTTACCAGGGGCTTTAAATACAGGTGAAGCAGGTTCATATTCGGTTAATCCAACATTTGCAAGTACTACAGGCTCTGCTGCTACATTCCTACATATTACAGCCGGCACCACAACAGTACTTGAATCTGGTGGGGTAAGTAATCCTTCATCTGGCTTATATACTGATGACATTGATGGTGATGCTAGACCTGGTCCAAGTGGTTCTACAAATGGTGGTGCATCATCTTACGATATTGGTGCTGATGAGTTTGATGGTACACCTGTGCCACCAACAATTGTATTAGGTAGCAATAACATCGTAGCAGGTAATATTAATGCAAATACTACGAATAATACATTATATAGTTTCAGCATAGCTGTAACCAATAATAATGCAACACTTACAGGATTAAGTGTAACTACCACTGGCACATATATCTCTGCCGATGTTACCAATTTGAAAGCCTGGTATCAATCAAGTTCTACATTTAATGCTGGTACTGCTACTTTGCTTTCAACCTTCGCAACGCCAGGAGTTGCAGGTAGCAAAGCATTCCCATCGTTTACCAATCAAAGTATTTTAAGTGGCAGCACTGGATATATATTTATTACTGCCGATGTACCTTGTGCTGCAACGGGTAGCAACACAATTGCAATAAGTGCAGTTACAAGTGGTAATACTACTTTTGCTACTGGTACCCCTAGCGGTACACCATCTTCTGGGAACACACAAACTTTAGTAGCTGCTACACCAGTAAATGCAACTTCTCCTGCTGCTTCTGTATTAGGAGCTTCTTCATCTGTTTCGTGGACTAATCCTACGGGTTGCTATTCTGAAATAATGATTGTTGCTGCTACTGCATCTAACACAGGCACACCAACTGGTGATGGAACTGCATATACAGGTAATTTAACTTATTCTTCTGGAACTGCTTTAGGTAATGGTTATGTAATTTACAAAGGCTCAAGCTCTCCACAGTTAGTAACAGGACTTACAAACGGACAAATCTATTATTATAAAATATTTACTCGCAATAATTCAACCTGGAGTGCTGGTACCGAGGTTAGTGCAACGCCTGTGTTGTCTTATACTACCCCTACTTATACAAATCTCTGCTCGTCTAGTGATTATATTAATAGTTTTAGTATTAATACCCTGTCAAATTTAAATTCGGGTTGTAATGGAAATGCGAATAACTATATTAATTATGCAGCTTCTGGATCAAATACAACATCATTGGTTCAGGGATCAGCATATACAGCATCTGTTACTATTGGTAGTGGTGGTAGCGGCAATGTGGGTATTTGGATAGATTATAATGATGACGGCACTTTCTCTACATCAACTGAGCAGTATGTAAATACGTTATTAATTTCGGCTTCAGGTACTAGTAATATTACTGTAACAATACCTTCCAATGCAGCAACTGGTACCCATCGAATGAGAGTAAGGGAAATTTACAGCAGCTCGTTGGCTACTCCAAGTGCTACAGCAAGTGGTAGCTATGGTGAAACAGAAGATTATACTATTACAATTTTACCCCTTACTAATTATTATTCTAAATCAACAGGAAATTTAGAGTTAACAACTTCTTGGGGTTTAAATACTGATGGCAGTGGCTCTAATCCTACTGATTTTGTAACTGCTAACCAAGTATTTAATATCAGAAATAATGCTACGCCAACTATTGGTGCAGCCTGGACAGTATCAGGTACTGGTTCAAAAATTGTAGTAGGCGATGGTACAAATGCCTGCAATTTTACTATCCCATCCAGCTTTGCTGTAACAGGAACCACAGATGTTTCGGCAAGTGGAACATTAACTATGCAAAACACTACTTTACCAACGTTTGGAACTTTAAGTACTGGAAGCACAGTTAACTATGCTTCAAGCAGTTCTCAAACTGTTATTGCTACTACTTACTCTAATCTTACTAGTAGTAGTTCTGGTGCAAGAACATTGGCAAGTAGTGGCACTATCACTATTGCAGGAACATTTACACCTGGTTCTAACATTTACACGGTTACTGGTAGCACAGTAGCCTTTACTGCAACCTCTGGTACAAAAATTATTGCATTACCTACTGTTAGCTCTGGTAACAGTTTCAATACTTTAACCATTAATGGTAGTGGTGGCACGTTTACATTACCTTATTCTGCATCAGTGCAAAACCTTGCCACTACGCTTAATGTAACAGCGGGTACATTAGTACTAAATCCTACATCGAGTTCTGCACTTAATCAAGTTGCAGTAGGTACTATCAATATTAATGGCGGTACGCTTGACGATCAATCTACCGTAACTGGTTTATCTACTGTTATTCGCGTAAATACTGCCTGGAATCATACATCAGGTACTGCAACCAACACTTCTGTAAATGGTATTGATAAAATTCAGTTTACAGGTGGTGGTGCCACTACTTTTGCAGGTTTAACGGGTAGCAGTTTCCAATATTATTCTGTTCAAGATACGCTTAACACGACTACTATACTTTCAACTGCTTTAACAATAACAGGAATTACTGGAGGTAATCATATTTTAATTGATGCTGGCTCAACTATGAATGCAAGTACATTTGTAGTGAGTACTGCTGGAGCATCTGGTTTCTTCACTATTAATGGTACATTTAAAACAGCAAACACGGTAGGATTTAGTGGTGGCTCAACAACTGCATTAAATACAACGACGAATACACCAACAGTTAGCTTAGGTTCTGCATCAACAGTTGAATATACTTCAGGAAGCACAGCAACTATCACTGCTCGTACTGACTATGCACATCTTACAGTTTCTGGAAGTGGTACATTTAGTTTTGCAGGAAGTGTTACTATGAGTGGCACTTATTCTCAAAGTGCTGGCACTGTAAGCGTAACAACAAGTTCCTCAGTTTATAACTTAACTGTTGGTGGTAATTTTAGTTTAAGTGGCGGAACATTCTATACTGGAAATAGTTCTTCATATACTACACCAGTATCAGTTACTGTAAATGGTAATACTACAACTTCTAATGCTGCAAGCATCAATTTGGAAGGAACAGCTAACAGTAGTACTCGTGGATATACAACATTTACAACAACAGATTTTACAACAACAAGCACAGCTACTACTACTGGTATTGTTAATTTTGGAACTGGTTCTAGTTTGGATAGTAACAGATTTATTATTAATGGCAACTTTAGCAAATCAGGAACGGGTACCTTCTATACATCTGGTAGTCCAACTGCTCCAGTTAGTATGGGATTAGTTTTTGCTAAATCTGGAATACAAACATTTAACTATGCAGGTGCTGCCTCCAGTTATGTTGGTTATATTGTAAATTCAAGCTCAACGCTACAGTTAACTGCAGATTTTGCACATGGCACAGGTACTAGTAACCCACCAATAACATTTACCGTAAATGGTATACTGGATATGCAAACCTACAAAATGACTGGTATGGGTGCTAGTGCAACACATACATTTACCTTGGCTTCTGGTGCAACATTAAAAACTGCAAATTCTGTGGGTATTAATGATGGAACAGCTAATTCGTCTTTGGGTGGTTTAAATGCAACAGCAACAAAAACATACAATAACGCAGCTAACTATGAGTTTAGTGGCACATCTGCAATTACCAATACCAATTTCCCTAATACCACAATGGCTACTTTGACTATTAGTAATACTAGTACAGTAACATTGGGTTCTGCACCTTCTGTAACTGGATTGGCACTTAACTCTGGTTGCACTATGGCAGATGGAGGATTTATTGTAACAAACACAGGAAACATTACTGGAACAGGTACAGCTATTGGTGCTGGAAAAATAAAAATGACAGGAAGTAGTAAAACGGTTACAGGAGTTACAGTAAATAACATTGAAATTACAGGTTCTACGAGTATGACAGCAAGTACAAGCACTACATTTACAGTAAATGGTACACTAACCTTTAATGGTGCTAGCTTTACTATTAATGCTACTAATACGCTTCTTATGGTAAATGGCTCAACTCTTTATCGTGCTAATACTACTGGTTCAGTAAGTACAAGTACAGGTACCCTTGCGTTAGGAACTGCATCTACTGATATTGTAAATGTTACTATTGCTGCATCTGTTTCTATTAGCCAGGAACTTCCATCTTCTCCTTCTCCAGGAAAGATTGGTACACTTAGTATTTTAGATGGTATTACATATACAGTTAATGGAGGTAGAACTGTTACTGATATGAATTTGAATACTACTGGTATATTATCTTTAACAACGGGTACTACATTAACATTTATTGTTTTAAACTCAGTAACAGGTAGTGGAAGCATTAGTGGACAAACTGGTACAAGTGTTACAGTTGGGCAATCATCACCACAAACCACCGCTTCAAGTACACTTAAATTTACAAGTGGCTCTCAGTTGTGTAACAATCTTACAATTCTTACTACAGGAACAATAACAGTAAGTACACCGCTTGCTGTAAATGGTAATCTTGCATTAACATCAGGAACTTTAGCTGATGGTGGAAATACTTTAACATTATCAGGTAGTATATCAGGTACAGGTACTCATACAGGTGCAGGTAAGATAAGTATGATTGGTAATGGAAAAACAATAAGTAGTGCTGCACTTCAAAATCTTGAAATAGCACCTGGTTCAAGCAATACAATTACATTGAGTGGCTCACCAACTGTAAACGGCACACTTACTTTAACCAGTGGAACATTAGCAGACGGCGGTAATACACTTACGCTTGCTGGCAATCTTGCTGGTACAGGAACACATACTGGTGCTGGTAAAATATTAATGACGGGTAGTGGTAAAACCATTAGTGGGGCTACATTGCAAAATGTAACTTTAAATAATAGTGGTGGCTTTAGTTTAAGTGGCACTCCTTCTTTTAATGGCACATTAGTGATAACCAGTGGAGTATTAACTTTAAACAGTAATGCTATTGCATCAAACCTTACCTTAGGTACTTTAGGTACTGCTAATTCAACCTGGGGTTCTACAGCTTCAAGTGCAACTTATAAAAATTCAACTTATTTTGGTTCTACAGCTACTGGTATCATAACAGTATCTTCCGACACAAGAACAAGTCCAAGTGTAACTATTACCCCAGGAAGCTATACATACAATGCTGCTTCACAAGGTCCGGGTGCTGCTCAAACTACAAATGGTGGAACAGGCTCAAGCTATACATTTAGTTATGTAAACTCTGGAGGAACAAGTTATGGTCCAAGTGCTACAAAACCAACTAATGCTGGTTCATATACCGCTACTGCAACAGTTGCTGCAAGTACCGATGGTTTTTATGCACAAAACAGTTCAAGTGCCACTGCATTTACAATTAATACAGCAAGCTTGAGTGTTACCGCTACAACAGCAAGTCATACTTATGGGGCAACTTTAACAGGTGGTAGTGGCTCAACAGCATTTACTTCAAGTGGTTTATTAAACAGCGAAACAATTGGAACAGTAACGATAGCTTATACAAGTGGCTCTGGTAATGGTAACACTGCAACTGATGCAGTTGGAACTTACACAGGAAAAGTTACACCAAGTGCAGCAACAGGCGGTACGTTTACTGCAAGCAATTACAGCATTACTTATAATACAGGAGATATAAGTGTTACAACAGCAGGATTAACGATAACAGGTTTAACAGGCGATAATAAAGTATATGATGGTTTAACCAGTGCAACAGCAAGTGGCACAGCAGCGTATAGTGGTTTACAAAATGGAGAATCGTTTAGTGTAACAGGCACACCAAGTTACTCATTTGCAACAGTAGGAGTAGCAAATGGTAAAACTGTTACAACAACAGGTTTTACAGCACCAAGTGCCAAC
>JANYEP010000231.1 GCA_025363075.1 Chitinophagaceae bacterium
CAAAACCAATGGCGAAAAGCGTTCTCTTATTCTATCAATTTCTTCTACATATTCAGCATCGGTATATTCAATTTGTTCAAACTTTTTCTTATCGACATAGTTGCCAGGATTCACCCTCACTTTTTCTACAATTCTTGCAGCAATTTCTGCAGCGTTTGGTGTAAAATGAATGTCAGCAACAAGTGGCGTATTGTAACCACGTTTACGCAATTCATCTTTTATATTTTGTAGATTCTCTGCTTCTTTTTTTGAAGGTGCTGTAATACGCACCAACTCTGCACCAGCTTCTATACAACGAATCGTTTGCTCAACAGTTGCAGTGGTATCCATCGTGTCTGTTGTAGTCATTGTTTGAATACGAACAGGATTATTGCCACCAATTTTTAAGTTCCCAACTGTAACTTCTTTTGTTATTAATCTTTTACTCACTTTATAATTTTTTATTGCCACAAAGGCTCGAAGACACAAAAATAAATCTACTCACTTGCTTTTAAAAACCTACTCAAATAATTATATGAAACTGGCACATCGTTGTGCGAAAGATTTGATGATAAACAAAGTATTCTATTGCTTTTTAATTCAGCATCTGTTACATCTGTATCTTGTTTTTGCAGATAATTTATTTTTTGCTTTTGCATTAACTGTACAAGGTTTTTAGTGCTTGTTGTGCAAGCCTCTCGTGAGGTATGTAAGTTAACTAATTTGCAAGAAGGGTTTTTCTTCAAACAGTTGATGATATTGGTTTCGTGGCTATAAATAGCATCAAACATTAGAATGGCTTTTATAGTTGTTGATGAAAAATCCATCACTTGCACCAATGCCCTTGATGCACCACTATGACCAGAAATAATAAGCTGATTATTGGCAGTAATATTATCAACTATTTTCTCTGACTTTAATTTCAATTTCACATCTTCCATAAAATAGTTAAAGTAGTTTGTCTGCTCCCAATTACCACAATAACTATCGTTGCCATTCTTTACACCTTCTGGCATTATTAAAATAACATTTGCACCACTTAAAACTATTTGTTCACGAAGTTTAAATTGTTCAATTGTACTTTGAATATTATTATTCCAACCGTGAAACCACAGCATCAAATGCCACTGTTTATTTTTGTTAAAATGCTTTGGCACATATACCAAACAACTGTTATCATTGAATCTGCTATCACTGCCTGAGTATTTTGCATTAGCGGTTTTTAAAGGGAACATTGAATTGCTTGAACCGAATGTAAACTGCTTTTGGGCAGATAATACACTTGCATTTATACAAATCAGGCAAAAGAGAAAAACAATTTTTTTCATTCAATCATCATTTAATATGTAATCGATTGGTTCATCAAAACAATTTGTTACAGGTGTGTTTTTATCCTTTCTTTTGAATGCAAAGTAAATTCCAATAATTGCAACCACTGTAAATATTCCAACGATTATATAGTCTAACATAAACACAAATTTAAACTACAATCTTGTTTTCAACCTTACACACATTTCTTTTTTCCAACTTGTGTAATCTCCTTCAAGAATATGTTTTCTGGCTTCGCCAACCAACCAAAGATAGAAAGCTAAATTATGAATACTTGCTATTTGCAAACCCAAAATTTCGTTAGCAACAAATAAATGTCTAACATAAGCTTTACTGTAAAAATTGCTTGTCTCACAAGGAATGCCATCATCCAATACACTAAAGTCGGTAGCCCATTTTTTATTTTTTATATTGATGATGCCTTTGCTGGTAAATAACATTCCATTTCGTCCATTGCGAGTAGGCATTACACAGTCGAACATATCAACACCCAAAGCAATATTTTCAAGAATATTCCAGGGCGTGCCAACACCCATTAAATAACGAGGTTTATCGCTTGGCAAATTATCGCAACAAAGCTCTGTAAACTCATACATCATTTCTTCTGGCTCACCAACACTTAAGCCACCAATAGCATTACCAGCAGCATTTTGAGAAGCAATAAATTGAGATGATTCTATTCGTAAATCTTTGTAAGTGCTACCCTGAACAATTGGAAATAAATTTTGTGTATAGCCATATTTATCAGGTGTTTCAGCCAAACGCTTGACACATCTTTCTAACCAGCGATGTGTAAGTTCCATACTTTTCTTTGCATAGCCATACTCACTTGGATAAGGTGGACACTCATCAAAAGCCATAATAATATCTGCACCGATGCTACGTTCAATATCCATTACTTTTTCTGGAGAAAACATATGTCTGCTACCATCAATATGACTTTGAAACAACGCTCCTTCTTCACTTAATTTTCTATTGTTTGCCAAAGAAAAAACCTGATATCCGCCACTGTCTGTTAAAATAGGCCTGTCCCAACCATTAAATTTGTGCAAACCGCCAGCAGCTTCTAAAACTTCAGTTCCTGGTCGCAGATATAGATGATAAGTATTGCCTAAAATAATCTGTGCATTTACCTCATTTTTTAATTGTTGTTGTGTAACAGCTTTTACACTACCAACTGTGCCAACAGGCATAAAAATGGGCGTTAAAATTTCGCCGTGATCAGTTGTTATTTTCCCTGCCCTTGCTTTGGAGTTTTTATCTGTAGTTTCTAAATCGAATTGCAAAGTTGCCATTGGGCAAATATCTGTGTTTACTAAAAATAGATGAGGTAAATTATTTATCCAGCTTCGTCATTAAATGATGCTTTCCTTTTAGCATAAACTTTTTGCTTTGTTCAATAGCATCCATCACTTGGTCTAAAATTACTTCAGCAGGAAGTGTGTAATCTATTACCATTGGTTCTTTAAATCTCACAGAAAGTAATGAACCTTTCTTCTTAAATGTCAAACCCTTTTTTGTGAAAGCTCTCCAAAATCCATTAATAACCACAGGCACAACAGTTGGTTGATTTTGTTTGATAATATGTGCAGTTCCTTTTCGTCCTGGAGCAAAAGGTTTTGTTGTGCCTTGGGGAAAAGTAATCACCCAATTATTTTCTAAAGCTCTGTAAATTTTTCTTGTGTCAGAGGGGTCAAGTCCACGCCTAACTTCTGTACCTTCAGAACGCCAGGTTCTTTTAACAGTCAATGCTCCAGCCAATTTAAACAAGCGACTAATCCAATTGCCATTCATTGTTTCTTCGGCAGCAACAAAATATAAATTGGTGAAGGGAAAAAGTAAGTAGTATGGCAATCCAAGTTTGTTTTCTTTACGCCATTTTACAGCACAGAAAATATGGATGAACACAATTACATCTGCAAAATAAGTTTGATGATTGCTTACAAAAAGTACATTCTTTCTTGGCAATGATTTAATGTGTTCTGTTCCCTCAATCTTAATCTTATTTATTAATACTAATCCTGGATATGTAATAAATCCTACGGTAGTGTAAATAAGCGAACGAAAAAATTTAATATGTTTTAACCTTTCGGATAAACTCATTACAATTATTGTTTGAACTTGCAATGATAAGAAAGGTTTTTTGAAAATGATTTAGCAACACAAATCAACTTTTATCTTTTCTTCCTATCTTTCCACCTTTACGATTGCTTGTTGTAACACTTGTGTTATGGCAAGCAATTTTTTTGAACCCCTAAACCAACTATGTTTATGAGTAGCGAAGCATTGTTACAACAGTACAAATTGCAATCAGGTATTTGGGATGAAATGAGTAGCGAAACTGGTTTTCGTAACCAATACAATACTGTTATCAATGCCCTGAAACACTTTGATGTAGCTGCTTTGCAGCAAAAAGACAGGTTGGCTGCTGAGTTGTTTATGAATCAGGGCATCACCTTTACTGTATATAGTAATGATGAAGGGATTGAACGTATTTTTCCATTTGACATTATTCCAAGAATCATTACTTCAACAGAATGGAATCATATTGAAGCAGGCATTAAGCAAAGGCTTAAAGCACTGAACCTTTTTTTAAAGGATATTTACAACGACCAACAAATTCTTAAAGACAATATTGTTCCTGCTGAGCTCATTGCTTCTTGCCCCCATTACACACGTGAAGTGTTTGGCATTAAAGTACCTCACGATATTTATGTACACATTAGTGGCATAGATTTAATTCGTGGCGATGATGGTACATTTTATATTTTGGAAGATAATTTGCGTACGCCAAGTGGTGTAAGTTATATGCTTGAAAACAGGGAAGTAACCAAGAGAATTTTTCCTGATATGTTGGCAAATAGCAATGTAAGAATGGTGAGTAATTATCCTTTACTGCTCCACCAAAATTTACTGAGTCTTGCACCACAACAAATCTCAAACCCAACAGCAGTAATACTTACACCTGGTATTTATAACTCAGCTTACTACGAACATACATTTTTGGCAAGGCAAATGGGCATTCCTTTGGTAGAAGGTAGAGACCTTGTTGTTGACAACCATAAAGTGTATATGAAAACCACAAATGGGTTGCAACAAGTACATATTATTTATAGAAGAGTTGATGATGAATTTCTTGATCCATTGATATTTCATCCTAACAGTATTTTGGGTGTTCCTGGTTTAATTGCAGCCTATAGAAAAGGAAGTGTAGCTATTGTAAATGCTTTAGGCAATGGGGTTGCAGACGATAAAGCTGTTTATAACTATGTTCCAGCAATGATTAAATATTATCTGAACGAGGAACCTATTTTGCCTAATGTACCTACTTATGAAATGAGTAATGTGGAAGCAAGAAAATATGTATTTGATAACATTAATAAAATGGTAATTAAAAGAACAAACCAAAGTGGTGGATATGGAATGTTAATGGGTAACAGTGCTGAAGAAAAAGATGTTGAAGAATTTAAAACTGCTGTTGAAGAAGACCCTCGAAATTTTATTGCTCAACCTATTATTAAGCTATCAACAGTGCCCTGCTTTATTAATGGAAAATTTGTTGCCCGTCACGTTGATTTACGTCCTTATGCTTTATGTGGGCCATCTGGTGTGCAAATAGTTCCTGGAGGTTTAACAAGGGTTGCTTTAAAGGAAGGCTCACTTGTTGTGAACTCATCACAAGGTGGTGGCAGTAAGGATACTTGGGTAATAGAAACCCCCAACCCCTAAAGGGGAACAAGTAGAATTTAATTCATTTTTAATTCCCCTTTAGAAGTAAGGGGTTAAACTATTAAACTTTAGCGTATGCTTAGCAGAATTGCAGATTCAATGTTTTGGTTGAATAGATATATGGAACGCAGTGATGGAATGCTTCGTGGCGTTAGAACACAGTATATTTTGTTGCTGGATAAAGGCGTTAATGCACACATTAGCTGGCAGCCAGTACTCGAGATTTATTCTTATGCAAAACAAGAAGAAATACAATTATTAAAAGATGATTCTGATGCTGCCTTATATCATTTATTACTTGATACCAGCAATCAAAATTCATTAAAATTACTCATCACCCGTGCAAGGGAAAATGCAAGGGGAATGCAAGACCACATTACAAAAGAAGTGTGGGAACATATCAACCAGATGTATCATTTAATCAACACGCTTTCTGATACCGAAGAATTGCTTGGGGCAAAAACAATGGCAACGGTTGATGCATTAACCAACAATTGTATTTTGTATAATGGTGTTGCAGATACCACAATGCCTCGTGGCTTAAGCTGGTGTTTTATGAGCCTTGGCAAATATGTAGAACGTTGTTTGCTTACACTTGAAATGACCAACAAATACTTTGCAATGATTGATTATAATTTGGAAGATGAAAAAGATATTTTGCAATGGAGACCTTTGCTACTGTCACTTTCAGGATTTGAGCTACACTTGAAAACATATAGAACGAGCAGCTATAACCACAATGCTCTACATCAGGTTTTGTTTAATGAAAACTTTACAAGAAGTATTTTATATACGCTGAAAAGAATTGAAAGATACTTTACAGACATTACTAAAAATGATAATTCATCAGAGATAGAAGACCTTAAAAAACAACTTGGCAGGCTTATCAGCAAAATAAGGTATACCGATTTTAAATATTTAAATCACGTTATATTGCAACCGTTTTTAAGCGAAACAAGAAATGAGTTGTTAGCATTTAGCACACAGTTGGCAAAACATTTTTTCTCTTATTCCTAAAAAAAAACAATGGCAATTTTTAAGATACATCACATTACAAAATACGAATACGACAGACCTGTAAAAGAAAGCATCAGCGAAATAAAAATCTTTCCCTACAACTGTTTTGAACAAGAACTTCTGGAGCAGGAATTGAACATTTCAAACTATCCAGATGTGCAAACATTTACAGATTATTGGGGCAATAAAACTGGCTCGTTCAACATACTTGGGTTGCACAAAACACTTGTTATAGAAAGCAAATTAACCATTCGCACAACGCTTTCCACACAACTTAAATTTAACTTTCACGTTGATTGGAACCAGTTGAAAAATGAAGTTGAAAACAATTTGCAATTGATAGAATTGGCAGCAGCAGATAAGATTGCATCGCAAGAAAAAATTGATGAAATCATTGCTGCCATTCAACCACAAAACAAAACTGTACCAGCAACCATAGAGGCTTGCTGCGAGTACGTTTTCAAGCATTTCAACTATATCAAAGGCATCACTACAATTGAAACCACACTTGATGAAATACTTACTGTACGTGCAGGTGTTTGCCAGGATTTTGCCATACTTCTTTTGCAAATTTTACGAACACTTAAAATACCAAGTCGTTATGTGAGTGGATACATTTGCCCCAATAAAAATGGTATGCGTGGTGAAGGTGCAACACACGCCTGGGTTGAGGCATTTATACCTAACTATGGCTGGGCTGGCATTGACCCAACAAATAACGTGTGGGTAACCAACCACCACATCAAACTTGCTGTAGGCAAGGGTTTCAAAGAATGCTCACCCATTAAAGGAACGTTTAAAGGTCCAGCGAAACAAGCATTATCTGTGTTTGTTTCTGTGGGTTACGAAGATGGGCATACGTTTGAAGAAGTGAATAATGTGCAATTGCAAACAGAACCAGAAAAAGAACAAATATTGATTGATGAATTGTTGGTCATAGGTCAACAACAACAGTAATTATCTTCTATGAAAAGAATATTTAAAATTATACTTTTTGCTTGTTTGTTTTATACCCAAACAGCCTACAATCAAACAATATCAATGCTTTCAAGCGGAACAAAAACTTCTATTCGTGGATTGAGTGTTGTTGATGAAAAAATTATTTGGGCAAGTGCAAGTAGTGGGATGATTGCAAAAAGTGTTGATGGTGGAAGACATTTTAACTGGATGCAAGTACCCAATTTTGAGAAAAGAGATTTTAGAGATATTGAAGCATTTGATAGTAATACTGCTATCATTATTGCAATTGCAGAACCAGCATATATTTTAAAAACAATTGATGGTGGAAGACACTGGAAAACAGTTTTCACAGACTCCACAAAAGGGATGTTTTTGGATGCAATGAGTTTTAGTAATAATAAGAATGGCGTTGTTATTGGCGACCCAATTAACAATAAAACTTTTATTGCAAAAACCAATGATGGTGGTAACACTTGGATTAAGCAAAATAATGCCCCTATACTCGCAGAAGGAGAAGCATTTTTTGCATCAAGTGGAAGCAATATTTTTCAGACAAAGAAGAATACTTACTTTGTTTCTGGAGGCAAAAAATCTAATTTTTATTTTAATGGCAAGGTACTTGAAATGCCCATTATACAAGGGTTTGAAAGCACAGGAGCAAATGCAATAGCTATTTATAAAAACAAAGCAATTGTTGTTGCTGGAGATTTTGCAAAAGACTCAATTACTGATAATAATTGTGTGTTAGTCGATTTAAAAACAATGCAATTTACTAAGCCTAATACTACACCAAGTGGCTATCGTTCTAGTGTTGTTTTTATAAATAAAACAAATGCTATTGCTTGTGGTTTAAATGGCGTAGATATCAGTAATGATAAAGGTCTTAACTGGAAAACTATTAGCAAAGAAGGTTTTCACGTTGTTGCAAAATCTAAAAAAGGGAATACAATTTTTCTTGCTGGCAGCAAAGGAAGAATTGCGAAATTGATTTTCAATTAGTACTAAAATTTTGTATTAATATTTCAGCTTTTTGTTTGCCAATTGTCTCTGTTAATGCTTCAAGGGTTTGCTCTTTTATTTTCTTGACAGACTTATATTTTTTAAGTAAAATAATAATAGTATTTGCACCAATACCTTTAATATTTTCAAGTTCATTTTTAATAGCTCCTTTGCTGCGTTGGTTTCTATGAAACGTAATGCCAAAGCGGTGTACTTCATCTCTAATTCTTCTAATTAATTTCAAACCTTCGCTATTCCAATCAAGTTTTATAGATTGTTGGTCGTTAGCAAAAAACAATTCTTCTTCGTTTTTTGCAAGGCCAATTAAAGTGGTTTTTCCTTTTAATCCCAACTCATCAATTGCTTCAAGTGCAGAACTTAATTGCCCTTTGCCCCCATCAATAATAACCAGTTGTGGCAAGGGTTTCGCCTCATCAACAAATCTTTTATAGTGTCTGAAAACTGATTCCTTCATTGATGCAAAATCATTAATACCAACAACAGTTTTTACATTAAATTTTCTGTAGTCTTCTTTGCTTGGCAATCCATTTTTAAAGCACACACAAGCACTTACAGGAAAGCTTCCTTGGAAGTTAGAATTATCAAAACATTCAATGTGAACAGGCAAAGATTTTAGTTGCAAATTTTGTTGCAACTCTTTCAATACATTGTTTACTTCTTCATCTGTTTTTTTCTCCAAATGAAGCATTCTTCGTTTGCGTAATTCTTCTTTAAAATAATCAACATTTTTTAGTGATAGATCAAGTAGTTTCTTTTTATCTCCAGCTTTTGGAATAGTTTGAACAATAGAATCGTTGAGATAATCTACTTCAAAAGGCACAATAATTTCTTTGGATAAACTATTAAAAATTTGTCTAAAATGTGCAATAGCAAAACTTAGCGTTTCCACTTCTGTTTCGTCCAATTTAGTTTCTAATTCCTGTGTATGTGTTTGCACAATAGTGCCATTATTTACCATTAAATAATTAATATAAGCATAATTATTTTCCTTCAGAATGCTGAACACATCAGCATTTGATACATTTTTACTCACAATCACAGACTTCGATTGATAGTTTTCTAAGTGCTCTATCTTTTTTCGAATTCCTTCTGCTTTTTCAAATTCTAAATGCTCTGCATACAAAGCCATTTGATGTTTTAAATGTTGTATAACCGGCGAAGTATTTCCTTTTAAAATATCTCTTAAATGTTGCAAACCTTCGTTGTATTCTGATGCAGTTTGATAAGCTTGACAAGGGCCGTTGCAATTACCTAAATGATATTCCAAACAAACTTTAAATTTATTGACAGCAATATTTTTTGGGGTTAAATTGAGTTTGCAATTTCTTAAAGGAACATATTCTTTTATAAACGCAAGTAACTCTCTCACATAAAAAACAGAAGTAAA
>JANYEP010000270.1 GCA_025363075.1 Chitinophagaceae bacterium
GTTAATTGAGTGGCTTAGAGTTGGCAACTTTATGTTTTTTTTATGAAAAATAGATTCAAAAACAGGAATGAGTTTGTTGCTAATTTTTATTACAGACATGTTATTCTTTAGAAAAGCTCGATACAGAACAAATGCTGCTTAGACATTTACAAGAATAAAAATATCCCATTCTTTTATTCTGTTTCTCCTGCTTTATTTTCATATTTGTTACTTATAAAAAATCTTTGCTATTATGAATAAAATTTTCAGCAAATTATTGTTAGTTTTTATCGTTTTTCAATTTGTTTGTTGCAGCTTGTTTGCTCAACGAAATGCCAATTGGCAAGTAATACCATATACATCAAATATTGTAAAAGTTGTTTATCATCCATTTGAATATACTAAAAACTATAATGTTACAAATGCAGTAATAGCAAAGCCTTTGCCCAATCTTGTTCCTGTTTATACAATAAATCAAGATGCGTCTCTAACAATTAACAATGGGGCTTTAAATTTTATTGCTGGTCTTGGAGAAGATGGCTTAAAGGGAATTGGTGTGCATTTGCAAAAAGATGAAATGATTTATGGTGGTGGAGAACGTGCTTTGCCTTTGAATAGAAGAGGATATAAATTTAATTTATACAACCAACCCAACTATGCTTATGGTATGGGTGCAGAGAATCTAAATTATTCTGTTCCATTTTTTATTAGTAATAAGGGTTATGGAGTTTTCTTTGATAATGGTTCAAAAGGTTATGCAGATATTGGCAAAAAAAATAAAAATGTTTTTGAAGTTGCGTTTGAAGCAGGAGAAATAAATGCCTACGTAATTTTTGGAAAAACCTATCAGGAAATACTATCCTCTTATCATAAGCTAACTGGGCTACAACCTTTGCCACCACGCTGGGCTATGGGAAATCTAATGAGTCGTTTTGGCTATACAAGTCAGGAGCAGGTAACCACTATTGCAAAGCAAATGAAGGATGAAAAAATTCCTGTAGATGCTATCATATTTGATTTATTTTGGTTTGGTGACAGCATCAAAGGAACACTTGGAAATTTAGATTGGGTGAACAAGGAAAAATGGACGAATCCCAATAAAATGATTGCCGATTTTAAAAAGCAAAACATTAACACAACACTTATTACAGAGCCATATATTTTGCAATATACCAATGCTTACAATGAATCTTTAGAATATCAAACCAAGGATGTTTCAGACAATGTTTTTGTGCTTGAAGATTTTTATTTTGGTAAAGGTGGATTGATAGATATTTTTAGAAAAGATGCAGGGCAATGGATTTGGAATTACCATTATAAAAAACAAATTAAAAATGGTGTAGCTGCGTGGTGGACAGATTTAGGTGAACCAGAACGTCATCCTCAAAATATGCTCCACAACCTTAAAGATTTGGGAATATCAAAGCCAGTATTGGCAAACGAAGTGCATAACATTTATGGGCATTACTGGAATAAAATGTTATTTGAAAATTATGCTAAAGAATATCCTTCACAAAGGTTGTTTCACTTAAACAGAAGTGGATTTGCAGGAAGCCAGCGTTACAGCATTTTCCCTTGGAGTGGCGATGTTGGAAGAACCTGGAGTGGCTTGCAAGCACAATTACCTGTAATGTTGGGTATGAGTATGAGTGGCGTGCCATACGTTCACGCAGATGCTGGTGGTTTTGCTTTGGGAGAAAAAGATAGCGAGTTATATGTTCGTTGGTTACAATTTGCAGCATACACGCCTATTTTTCGTCCACACGGAACAGCTTTGTACGAATGGGATCCAGGTGCAGTAAGCTTTCCAAGTGAAGCTGCTTTGTTTGAAGAGCCATATAAATCTTATGCAAAAAATGCAGTCATTGAACGCTATAAAATGTTGCCTTATAATTACACTTTGGCTTACAGAAACACAAAATATGGCGAGCCTTTGGTAAAGCCATTATTTTATAATTACTCAAGCGATAGCAATGCAGTAAAAACAGAAGATGAATATTTATTTGGAGATAATATTTTAACTGCACCAGTTATCAATAAAGGACAACAAACAAGAAACGTTTACCTGCCACAAGGCAATTGGTATAATATTGAAGAAAATAAAATGTATGAAGGAACTTCATTTATCAAGGTTAATGTAGAAGACTATAAAAAAGCATTGTTTTATAAAGAAGGAAGTTTCATTCCACAATACAATTGCAATGGAGAAAACACTACTGAAATTAATAGGAAAAAATTGAATGTTTTTTATATTCCATCAACTCAAAAATCAAGCTATGAAATGTATGATGATGATGGAGAAAATAAAAATGCTATTGCACAAAATCAATATGAATTAATTAAGTTTTCATCAACAGGAAAAACGACAAAAGCCTTTACTATCAGTATTTCCAGTAATAATGGCAATTATAAAAACAAACCAACTGAAAGGAATATTAGTTTAAGTATTCCTGTTGTGGAGGCTAAACCAAAAACAATTTTGATAAATGGATTGGCAATAAAGAATTACACCTTCAACAATACAACATTGATGATACCTGTAACACTAAAAAATACTCCTGTTAAGATTGATATAAAATGGTAACATTTTGTTTTCTGTAACTAAATAATATGTGGCAAAAACTATTACAAGAAATTATTAAAGGCAAAGAAAAATCTTTGGCTCGTTGCATTTCTTTAGTAGAAAATGAAGTTGAAGGATATTATGATTTCTTGCAGCAATTGCCACATTCATCAATACCTGTTATTGGTATTACTGGTCCTCCAGGTGCAGGCAAAAGCACTTTGGTTGATGCAATTATTGAAGCACTTGTAAATGATAATAAAAAGGTAGGTGTTATTTGCGTTGACCCATCATCGCCTTTTAATTTAGGTGCTTTGCTTGGCGATAGAATCAGAATGAGCAATTGGTACAATCATCCCAATGTGTTTATTCGTTCACTAGCGACTCGTGGCAGTTTAGGTGGTTTGCATCCCAAGATTATTGAGATTACAGATGTGATGAAAACAGCACCATTTGATTTTATAATTGTAGAAACCGTAGGTGTTGGGCAAAGTGAAATTGAGATTGCTGGACTTGCAGATTTAACAGCAGTAGTGTTGGTGCCAGAAGCTGGCGATGAAGTGCAAACAATGAAAGCAGGGTTGATGGAAATTGCAGATATGTTTATTGTAAACAAAGCAGACAGACCTGATGCAGATATATTTGTAAAGAATTTAAGGATGATGCTTGCACCAGCATTTCATCGTCAAACAGAAATAAAAATCATCAAAACAATTGCAACAAGCAAGAAAGGCGTTGATGAAATTGTGAATGAAGTGTATAGCATAAAAATTCAAAAAAACTTTAATAACAAACGCTATTGGCTGTTAACAGAAAAAGCATTTCAAATTATTCAACAAAACCGAATGAAAAACATTAACAAAATACAACTAAGGGAAGAAATAGAAATTGTAGCAAATAATAAAGAGTTTAATTTGTACCAGTATTTGAAAAAATACCTTTAATAATTATTCAAATTTTTCATAATGAGTTTACCAAAAGTTTTCGCTACACAACCAACAGCAATACAAGTAGAAAAAGGGAAAACCTATGCTTGGTGTACTTGTGGATTAAGTGCAAAAAATCCCCTGTGCGATGGTGCTCACAAGCAATTGGCATCAGAAGAAAATGGAGAAGTTATAATGCCTTATAAAAGTTTAAAATTCACTGCTGAAGAAGATGGAGAAGTTTGGTTGTGCAATTGCAAGCAATCACAAAATCCCCCTTTTTGCGATGGAAGCCATAAACAATTTTCAGCAAATAGTTTATAGTTTTTTTCTCTCAAAAAATAAAACTATAGCAATACCAATAGTATAGCAAGCTATATCTTCCCAGGAAAACGAAGTGCCAATAATAATATTGGCAAGTTTATAATGGCTTAACCCAAGCAACTTTACAATGTGAAAATATTGTAGGGTTTCAACGGTATAAGCAAATAGAAAAACACCTATTGCCAAAGGCATTGAAGGTATTTTAACAACGCTTTTGCAAAAGCAATAGATAAGAATAACAACTAATAAATCGCCAATGTATGGTCTGATGAAATTATCGTGAACATACAATGCTATCAATACTTCTATTAAAAATAGAAGAACGGTGAGAAAGAGATATTTTTTATTTATTGCAAACAAAAGCTTAAGCTATTAAATTTATTTTCTTCCCAATCTCCTTGCTACTAAGGCTTTCAACTGCACAAATACTACATCTTTTTTTTCTATCTGAAATAAAAGCCACAAGAAGAATGTAATAATAAAGCCTCCTGTTATTATTTCAAACCAGATATTATTGGTAATAAGCAATAACGCTTTTTGAATAAAAAACAGCAGCACAACTATCACCATATATGCAACAAGTTTTTTCCATACATAAGGGATAGGATAATGTTTTTGTCCCCACACAAAACTCATCACCATCATAGTTCCATAACAAAAAAATGTTGCCCAGGCACAAGCCACATAACTAAAATGTGGAATGAAAATATAGTTGATAAGCAGTGTAATGGCAGCACCAATAATCGTTATCCAGGCACCAGCGATTGTTTTGTTTGCAAGTTTATACCACACACTTAAATTGTAGTAAATGCCTAAGAACATATTTGCCAAAAGCAGTATTGGCACTACTTTCAAGCCAGCCCAATATTTTTCGCCAATGAAATTTTTCCATATTGGCATTTCTAAAGCAACAACCAAAAACATTACACAAATAGTTATCACAAAAAATTTCATTACACGTGCATATACTTTTTGAGAATTTTTTTCTTCAGCTTGTTTAAAGAAAAAAGGTTCAGCACCCATTCTAAAAGCTTGTATAAAAAGTGTAATTAAAATAGATAACTTATAGCAGGCATTGTAAATCCCAACTTGTTCTTTTTTTGCAATAATATCAGCAGGATACCACCATTGTAACATAAGTCTGTCAAAGGTTTCATTCACCATTCCACCCATTCCAACAATAATCAATGGCAAAGAATAAATCATCATTTCTTTCCAAAGTTTTACATTAAAACTAAACCTTATTTCAAGTATTTGCTTGCTTAAAAACAATAGTGTAAACACAGATTGAATAAGGTTTGCAAGCACCACATAAATAATAGGATTGATATTAAGATTATAGAAACCACTAACCCAATGATTGGGATTTGCAGCAAGATTATTTGGACAATAGCTGATAAAAAACCAGGTAAAAAATATGTTGATTAAGATGCCGCCAATTTTAATGAAAGCAAACAAACGAGGTCTGTTTTCTTGCCTTAATTTGGCAAAAGGAATAGCAGATAAAGCATCAAATGCAATAATGAAAATGCTTATTTTAACAATTTGTTGAACATCTTGCAACCCAACAATAGCAGCAAATGCAGCTTGATTGAGCCATAAAAAAGTAGTAAGAACAATTGTTGAAACAAACAATGAAATTGTAGCTGTATTGTAAATCGTTTTCTTGTATTCCTCTCTTGATGAAAATCGGAAATAAGCTGTTTCAAATCCATACAAAAAGAGAACATTCAATATTGGAAGTGCAGAATATATTAAACCCATATCGCCATAATCAGAAGTATGAATGATGGCAGACTTTGTTAAATATGGCGTTAGCAAATAATTAATAAACCTTGCAGCAATGGAACTTACTCCATACCACATTGTTTGGGATGCCAATTTTTTTAAACTACTCAATTTGAATTATTAGTGGTTAATTATTAATACCTGCAAATTTTACAATAATTAATAATCAATAATCAAAACTAATGTTTATCACGAAACTTAGGCGTAATGTTAAAACCTTGTGGTGCAAACATTGGGTTATGTGTAAATGCAGAATCTGTAAGTGTGTATAAAAAAGCAGTAAGTTGACCAATTTCGTAGTTGGATAAAGGCAGTTTATTCTTGAGCAAAGAATCTGTTGTTGAAGACACAATCATATTTTTTCTGTAATGTTCAAACACATTGTAAAACGTAGCAAATCGTCCATCGTGTCCATAAGGTTGGGTCAAGACAACATTTCTTAGAGATGGCACACGAAATTTCAACGAATCATTTTTATTACCTGTTACCTTCATTCTTCCAATGTCTTGAAGTGTAGCATCCATAGGCATTCCAACGTTTTTATAACTATAATCTGTAAACATTGGTTCGCTATGGCAACTTGCACATTTCTTTTTAAAAATGTCATAGCCTAACTGTTCTGGCAAAATAAATTTATCCTCTCCACGCATTACTTTATCATACTTGCTATCGCTACTCACCAACATCAACATAAACTGACTTAGTGCCTTTGTAATTGCTTTTTGATTGATACTATCCTTGCCAAATGCAGCTTTAAACATTTGCTTATATGCAGCATCTTTTTTTATCTTGATAATAATATTTTCAATAGTTTCTGCCATTTCATTTTTTGCAGTTAATGGCATTATAGGTTGTAAATCCAAATGATGAATTGAGCCATCTGCCATAAAACCTTTCTGCCAGGCAAGGTTCTGCAATGCAGGTGCATTGCGAGTTGTGAGAAAATTACCAATGCCGTGAGAAAGGTTGTGGTCGAAAGTTGAAAATGCTGCAAACTGTTGATGACAGCTTGCACAAGATATTGAAGAATCTTTGCTTAATCGCTCATCATAAAATAATTTTTTGCCAAGTTCAAAGCCTTCTTTTGTTAATGGATTTTCTTTGAAATTATACACAGGTTTTGCCCAACCTTTTGGCGTTATAAATTTTAATGGTATTGGTTTGCTGATGCTAATAAACCCCAATCCACAAAAGATTACAGCTATAAATATTGATATGGTGGTAATGAATTTCAAATACAGTTTTATAAATCTTTTAAACTAATTCTTTTTCTATTTTGTTTATGCTCCGATGTTCTTTTTTTGTTTTCAATTCTTCTTTCAATTACTGCTTTTGGTGTTTTAGTAGCTATTCTAATTTTCTTTTTGATGAGTGCATTATTTACTAATTCATTCACTTTATAAACTACTAATTCCTTGTTGGCAAGTTGTGTTCTTGCTGCTTGCGATTTCAATAATAGCAAGCCTTCCAGCGTTATTTTGTTATGTAATTTTTCAAATAAAATTTTCTTTTGCTCATCAGTTGCCACAAGGCTTTCAGCAATATTCCATCTTCCTTCTACCATTGTTTCAACCTTGTTTACATTTTGCCCACCACTTCCACCACTTCTTGCAGTTTTAAAAAATATTTCGTTAGTAATATCTATCTTCATTCTGTAAAATTATATTAAATAATGAGAGTTGTAATACAAAGAGTTTCAGAGGCAAATGTTAAAATTGATAACGTTGTTACTGGTGAAATTGAAAATGGTTTACTTGTTTTAGTTGGCATTGAAGATGCAGATACTGATGAAGACATTGTTTGGCTATCAAACAAAATTGTAAATATTAGAATTTTTAGCGACGAAAATGATGTGATGAATAAGAGTGTTTTGGATATTGATGGAGAGATTTTATTGGTTAGCCAATTCACACTTCACGCATCTACAAAAAAAGGGAATCGTCCTTCATACATCAAAGCATCGAAACCGGGTTTTGCAATTCCAATGTATGAAAAAATGATTAAGCAATTGAAAGCTGATTTGCTGAAACCCATTGCCACAGGCATTTTTGGAGCAGATATGAAAGTGAGTTTGTTAAATGATGGACCTGTAACAATTGTAATTGATTCAAAAAATAAAGAGTAAATTATTTACAAAATTCTTTCAATTTTTCTCTCAACTCTTCGCCACGAATATCAATAGCAATAATTTTTCCTGTTGGATTTATCAGCACATTATATGGTAATGATGATAGATAATATTTTTTTACAACATCACTTTTAAAACCAAGTGTATCCTGCACTTGCATCCAAAATAAACTGTCTTGTTTAATTGCTTTTTGCCAAACTATTTTATTGCTGTCTAATGAAACACTCAATATTTCAAATTTTTTGTCTTTAAATTTTTTATAAGTTTCGCTTAAATATGATGTTTGATTTCTATAATCATCATTGTTACTTTGCCAGAAGTCGAGCAGCAAATACTTGCCAGCAAAGGATTTCAGCGATATTTTATTTTTACCAGTATCAACATAATTAAAATCTGGAGCAGTTTCATTTAGTAAAAATAATTTAGGATTTGACTTAACAACATCACTTAAACTATTCTTCAATCCCAACAATTGATTGCTTTTTGGAAACTGTTTACAAGCTGATTGAACCATTCTATAAACGTCAATTGCATCTATTGCATTTGCTTTGTTTGCATAGAATAAATAAAAATACTTTAATGCAGGACTATTGGTATTAACAATAGCATTTGTGCAGTAATCTTTAATGGAAGCTTTGATAATTTTCTTTTCTTCTTTTGCAATATTAATAATGCTATCTGTTGCTTTTTGTTTATAAAGTGTATCAATATTTGCTTGCTTATTTTTTTGAATAATTAACAAAGAATCAAACTTACTAATAAAACTATGTAAAGCCTGTGATGCAGTAGAACCAATAGTTTGGTAAGATTTATATTCATAAAGATTAGCATTGATAGTTATTTCTTTTGTATCATTTGTAAACCAAATTTCTTGTAAGCTATCAACTTTAATAGCATATAATTCCTCATCATTTGTTAACGATTTTAAACTGTAATTTCCTTTTGCATCAATAGTGCTTGTGTCTAAAACAATCACACTATTTGTTGCTCCAAAACTTATCAAAGCGATTTTATTTTTGGCAGCATTTTTTATATTTCCTTTTACAGAAATAGTTTTGAAATCGTGTTGCTGGCAACTCGTTAAAAAAATAATTAGCAAAATATAAAAACTAAATTTCTGCATCTTATGAATTAAGTTTTTGTGTCAATAACTCTGTTACAACTTTTGGGTCGGCTTTACCTTTGCTAATCTTTTTTACTTCACCTACAAACAAACCAATCAGCCCTTTTTTTCCTTTTTTATATTCAGCAACTTTATCAGGCATATTTTCAATTACAGCATTTACCCAATCTTCAATTTCATTGCTATCATTGGTTTGTAGCAAGTTTAGTTCTTCTGCAACTTGTAAAGCATCTTTATTTTCTGCAAAAAGAACAGGCAATATTTTAGAAGATGCAACAGAAAAATTTACCTTGTTGCCATCAACCAATTTTATAAGGTTTGCTAATGCGGTTGGTGTTAAACTTGTCTCATTTATTGCTAAACTATTCTCGTTTAAATATTGCTTTATGGGACCTAAAATAAAATTGGCAACAGCTTTATAATTATTAGTATTCGCAATGGTTTCGTTAAAATAATCAGCAATGGATTTATCATCGCAAATCACACTTGCATCATATTCACTCAACCCAAAATCTTGCTTATACTTTAGTGTTAAAGCATTTGGCAACACTGGCAAGGCTGTTTTTATTTTACCAATATATTCTTGAGTTAAATTAAAAGGTGTTAAATCTGGATCAGCAAAATACCTGTAATCATTGGCATCTTCTTTATCTCTAATACCACTTGTGGTATCTGTATTTACATCATAGCTTCGGGTTTGTTGCACGACAGTTCCACCATTTTCAACAAGCTCAATCATACGTTTTATTTCTGCATCAATGGCACGTTTTACGTTACGAATGGAGTTTACATTTTTAACTTCAACCTTTGTTCCCAACTTTGTTTCACCTTTTAAACGAATAGAAACATTGGCATCGCAACGTAAACTTCCCTCTTCCATATTGCCATCACAAACACCAATCCAACGCACCAATTTTCTTATTTCTGTAACATATTGAAATGCTTCTTCAGATGTGTGTAAGCAAGGCTCAGTAACTATTTCAAGCAAAGGCGTGCCTGCTCTGTTAAGGTCAATGCAAGTTTCTGTTTCGTACAAATCGTGTATGCTTTTTCCAGCATCTTCCTCAATATGTATTCTATTAAGTTGAATATTTTTTTCAATGCCATCAATTTTTATTGGCACAATTCCTCCTTTACAAATGGGCGTGGTATGTTGCGAAATCTGATAGCCTTTTGGCAAGTCGGGATAAAAATAATTCTTGCGGGCAAAATAGTTTTTGCTCACTATTTCGCAGTTGCAAGCCAAGCCAAGCATCACTGCAAAATCAATGGCTTTGGTATTTGTTTTTGGTAAAGTGCCAGGATGTCCCAAAGTAATAGGACTTACGTGTGTATTGGGTTCTGCACCAAAAGCGATGCTGTCGCCACAAAAAAGTTTGGTAGTTGTTTGCAGTTGTGCGTGTACCTCTAAGCCAATAACTGCTTCGTATTTTGATGATTCCATTGCTGCAAAAATAAGGTTAGCAGCGTGGAGTGTTAGTATAAATAATTAATGTGTTAATCCTTCAATATTATTATAAACTACTGATGAAATTTGTTGCAACACTTTAGGCAGTTTTGTTTGATCTTTCCCTTCTGTCATTACAGTAAGCAAATAAGGATTACTATTTATATAAACGATACCTGTTTCGTGAAACGCGTGATTAACCAAATCTCCTTTTTCTCCAAACTTGTGTGCAATTCTTGTTCCATCAGGAACGCCTTTTACAAGCCCTTCTGTAAAATCGCATTGGCTAAGTAGTGATAAAGCATAATCTGAATTATCAAAATTCAAATAACTACCATTATACAGTGCTAACCAAAAAAGAGAATAATCTTGAGCAGAAATTACAGCATCACTTTTAACAACTTCTTGGCTCAAACCAAAGTCTGTAAAGGTTCTTGTAAATTCGGCAAATGGAATACTGTTCATCAATAACAATGTTGCATTGTTATCAGAATGGATAATCATATAGTTAAACAACTCTTTAATTGTATAACTATTTCCAAGTTTAATGCGATCTTTTAAAAACTCTTGCTTCAAACCTTTAGACTCTTGACTTATTTGATTAAACGTTATTTTCTTGTTTAAAATTTCAGGATTTTGTTCTGCCATTCTTAAATAAGTAATGAACAATGGAACTTTAAATAAAGAGCCAGGTTTATATTTTATGTCATTATTGACACTCATCCACTCTCCTTTGCCAAAAAGCCTCAAGTAAACCGAAACAGAATTAACATCACCATTTGCTTTTAAGTTATCAATTAAATTAACTACCGAATTTTTAATAACCATCAATCTATCTGCTTCACAATCCCTTTCTGCAAACAATAATGGTTTAATAAATTTTCTGCCAGATAATCTGCTAAAATGCACTCCACAACTAACTTCTCCTGTGGATTTGGCAACAGATTCTATAGGCGTGGTTTCTCCTTTGTATTGCACAAATACAATAAATGAATATGAAATTAAAGCACCAACGATAGATGATATAACTACAAAATATATAGGTACTTTTCTTGTAAAGAAGTTCATAAAACAAAATCGTTAGACTACAAAACTAAGAGGTATGGTTTTGTATGTGACGTAAAAAAAGGATGGTTTTAATTAGTTTTTTGTAAAGTATTATTTTTACATAATGAATAAATTTTTGATTGTTGGTTTGGGCAATATTGGTAACGAGTATGCCAACACGAGACATAATATTGGTTTTGATGTTGTTAATGCTTTTGTATTAAAAAATAATGAAATATTTAGGCAAGATAGACTTGCATACGTTGCAGAAGTTAAATGGAAAGGAAGGGTTTTTGTTTGCGTTTTACCTACCACTTTTATGAACCTTAGCGGCAAGGCATTTAAGTATTGGATGGATAAAGAAAAGATTTCAGCAGAAAACACGCTCACAATTTTAGACGATTTGGCTTTGCCATTGGATAAATTAAGGCTTCGCCCAAATGGTAGCCACGCAGGGCATAATGGATTAAGAGATATTGAACTAATGCTTGGCAACAACAACTATCCACGCTTGAGGTTTGGTATTGGCAATAGCTTTCCAAAAGGTATGCAAGCCAACTTTGTATTGAGTCAATGGGATAAAACGGAGGTTGCAACAGTGAAAATGAAGATAGAAAAATCTGTTGAAGTCATTGAAAACTTTGCTACTATTGGTATTGAGAAGGCAATGAATTTGGTAAATAATTTATCTATTAAAGGTTAAAGCCTTCCAGTTCTCTAAAATGCCCATTAAGTTTTATCTTGTCTTTTAAATTCTCTATACCCATTACTGCTGCAATGGTTTTCGCAAGATGCCTTCTTATGTATTCTAATCTTTGATTTTCTTGAAGGAGTTCCAATAGCTCATATTCTTCTTTTACAGATAAGCCAATATGATGTGCAATGTCATAGCTGAACAACTCGCTGTCTTGTTTTTTAAAATCTTTTGTAACTTTTAATAGTTGATGAAAGTAGCGAACATCTTTTAAAATGTTACTCATCATTTTACTATTCAAATACTCGGCATTATCAGGATAATTTACAATAGCCCCATTGTATAATTTATTGGGTACAGATTTAATTATTTCAAGCACAACAAATACCCTTGTTCCTTTTGTAATGATGTCCATTTTACCATCTTCATACTCTTTTACAATTTCCTTTATTTCTATCAAAGTGCCATAGTCATTGGTTTTACCATCATCATCAACAGTAACTATTCCAAAGGGTTTGCTTTCAGCAAAACATTCTGTAACAAGTTGTTTGTAACGAGTTTCAAAAATGTGCAGGTTTAATTTTTCCCCAGGATATGCAACAATATTTAATGGAAAAATTGGAATGAAATTGGTCATATAAAAACACGAAAATATTTTGTTGAAACAAATTTTTAAACTGGTTTAGGCAGAATTATTCACTTTTTTGGTTAGCAGTTTTTTTCTTTTCATCCATCATATCCATCAACTTCATTCCAAGCAAACCATTAATACCACCATCAGTTCCATTACTTCCACCAATTAAAATATCTGGTATTACTTTTATTTTCCCTTTACCAATTTCTTCTGTTACTTTAAATCGGGTAAAATTGTCTCCGCCCATTGCTTTTACTTGCAACTCGTAAGCTTCGGCAGTCGATTTACCAATTGCCATAATTTTCTCAGCTTCTGCCAGACCAGTTTTACTAATTTTTTCTGCATCGGCACTGGCATTGAGTTTTGTGGCTTCTGCTTGTGCACCTGCTCTTGCTTTTGTAGCTTCTGCTTCTGCATTTGCACGCATTTTAGTTGCTGTAGCTTCTGCATCAACTTGCAGCTTTAAACTATTAGCATCTCCTTCTGCTTTTTTTACAGTAGCATCAGCAGTTCGTTGTGCAATTTCAACGCTCTGTTGTGCCTTTACAATTTCTTTTTGCATATCAGCAATGGCAGTTTCCTTTTCCATTCCTTGTCTTTGCTCTTGTGCCATTTTTTGTGTCTGGTAGGTCTTTTGTTCTTCTTCAGCAATCTTTCTATCTGTTAAAGTTTTCATCAAAGCTTCAGGGGGAACGATATCACCAATTAAGGTATCAACTGCATTTACATTGTATTCATCCAATACTTCACGAATGTGATTTTTGGCACTGCTTTGTCTTTCTTTACGAGTGGATAAAAAACTAATAACATCACTATCTTGTGCAGAGTTTCTAAAGTAGTTTCCAATGGTAGGTTCTAACACCTGACTTACTAAATTATTCATACTACCAAAACGTGCAATCACTTTAGGAGCTTCATTTGCAGGAATGTGAATGATTTGACTAACATCTAAATTAAAAGGAAAACCATCTCTACTTCTTACAGTAATTGTAGAAAGGTTTTTATCAAGTTGGTGGCTTTCGCTGCGTGCATTTGCCCAGTTTAAAACAAGGTTAGTTGTGGGTACCAATTCCACCTTCATTATATATTTATTGAAAGGATATTTACCAGGACCATAAGGTTCCATCCACACACCACGTTGTCCTTTACTTACAATATTGCCGTGCTTGAAACTATCGCCACTCAAATCTTTTCCATCTTCACCAATATATGAAATTACCACACCAACATATCCAATAGGAACATCAGTCATTGGAACTTCTTCTATTTGCACAGCCCAAGGATTAATATTATAACTACCTGCTAAAACAATAGTTGGCTGCAAACCCCTGTTACCATTGTTTTGTATAAAGGTATCAAAATCCTGAAAGTTATTATGTCCATCAATATACTTACCAGCAATTTGCCCACTTTCAATTGGTTGACCATCAAGTGTTGTAACAATGCCTACCATATTTTCGTGAATAATAACCATATCAGCAATGGTGATAGTAAAAGCATAAGCATTGATACGATATGTACCAGCAGTGATATAAGAAGTCTGACGACCTTTTTGACCACCATTGTTTAAGAACTTTTCAGCATCCTGAAAATTGTCGCTATCCACTCGTCGTGCAAGTATTGCACCTGTAGGAATTTCAGCACCATCATTACTTAATATTAATCCAATTTTACCTTCTGGAATTACTGTAAAGGCAATCATATCTACACCATACTGCCAAGGCCACATACCCCAGTAAAGTCCAGGTGCTAAAGCTTTTGCCTGAAAACCAGCTTCGCCTTTTGTTGCAATAATTCTACCATCTGGCAATTCTTTATTTGCCCCAAACAGTACGAATTTTTTTGTTACCAAGCCAATTCTGTTTTCTGGAACAATGACCATTCCAAAGAAAACACGAAGAATGAATTTGTATAAAACAATGCATAAAATCAATACTAAAATCCACCAGTATTGAGTGAAAAAATTTGAGTCCATAATTATCGCTTTTAATTTATTCTACAAATAAACCTCTATTTATAATTCAATTAATTACATTCTTTAAAATTGTTGTTTTATAACAAATCAACTACCCGTTTGGCGAAACAAAATCTGGGCGTTTTATATATTGGCTGTTGTATTTAAAACGCAAATCTGTTTTAAAATCAATTCTAAATTGTTGCATTCCTAAATTAATGCGAGGAAAATAATTAAACCTACATTCAATTGTTCCAAAAATAAGAGCTTCATTTCTGGCTCTCAAACCAGCACCCAAACTGCTATAAAACTCGCTTTTAGCAAGGCTTTCTTTGGTTGGTATTAAAAAACATCCATTAGAAAAAAAGAAAGGAGAAAACCTGCAACCCAATATGCTCCAATTGCCATAGAATGCCATTTCTTTTTTAAGCGTAACACGAGTTTGTGCTGCTATATTTCCATTTGATATTTCTGGCAATCCAAAATTGCTACTGAGAAATAAGGGTTGATCAAGCAAGGTTTTTAATTGCTGTGTAACACCAAAATTTATAAAATGTCTTACATACCAATGACGCCCTAATGTTTTTAAGCGACTAAAATATTCGAGATTAAAAAGCAGGTCAACGTCTTCAAATTTGTAATCATAAACCGAAGTTCCTGCCCTAAAAGTATAGTTGTAATAGTTGCCTTTTTTGCCAAAATAGTTTCGAGCAAAATCAAAGCCATAGTAGGGTCTTGGGCGATTTTGCTTGTTTGTCCAACCACCAATTAAACTTAAACTGTATCCTTCTGGCACATCTTCTTGTCGTCCAAAACCATAGATGTATTTTGTTTTATAGAAGTTTTGTTTAAAAATATTTATAGCACCCAAAACGCCAGTAATATTCGCATAAACATAGTTGTAACTATTTTGGTACAACCCAGGTACTTGTTGAAATTGATGATGAAAAACTCTTAAGCCAATAAAATGCCTTATGCGTTGACTAATATTATCTTTTAAAAATTTTTTGCAACCAAAATTGTAACCACCCCAACCATCAAAATCAACATATTCGTAATTGAATTGTGATTTATAAACAGAATCAACAACGTAGGCATTTGCTGTTTTGTGCCACGATAAATCTATGTTGCCAGTAAAAGGCATATAGGCACTTACTAAAGGTCTGTCAACGTTAATATAAGTGTAAGTTTCTTCTGGCTTTCCACTACTAAACGCTGTGTTAAAAGTTTTAAACCCAACTGCAAGATTGGTGAACGAGTGTGCAATATTTCTTTGTAAAATTTCGCCACCATAACCTGTTGCTGGGCCACGTGCTTGGTCATACAAAACCTTAAAAGAAACACGAGTTGCATTGCCCAAAAAATTTTCATCTTTCAATTCAGCATCAAAATTACTGGAGCCACTAATGTTTAAACTACCTCCTATTGAGAACACGTCTTTTGTGTAAACATATACATCAACAGAATCTTTAAACCCAACAGCAGTAAGACTTATACGGGCATCTTGCAAATAAACTTGTTCACGCAAATGCCTTTCATTGTCTGCTAAAAGGTAGGGACTTATTTTATCTCCTTCTTTAAAAAATAAATTGTTTCTAATATTAGCTTCACGTGTTTTTCTGTGAAGTTTATTACCCAAATTGACTATGAAATTTTTTCTACGTTTTGTTGTATCGTCAATTTTTTGGTTGAGTTCTAAGCTAACGATATAAATATTTCTTATGGGTAAATTAACATATCTATTGAATGGCAAATTATTTTTGATAGTTCCTGTTTTTACCAACTCTGGGTTAGGTTTATCGGCAGTAATGCTTTTACCTAAACGACCAAACAGTCCTTTCTTTTTTGCAAGAAAAAAAGAATCATAAACAAATCCTGTGCTATCTTTTTGTGCAAATAGTGAACATAACGCTGCTGATGAAAAGAAAAAAAACAGAAGAAGAAAAAAATGTTTCATTGAGCGATTAAGTGTACCTAATTTGATTGTTTTCAAAGCTGCAAAATAGCAACTAATGGACTTTAAAAGAACTTTTATGATTAAATCTTCGATAAAGATTTTTCTTTGTTTGTAATTTGTAGTCGATGAGGAAATGTTTTGTGCTTATTGTATCAATTATCATTTGTTGTGTTTCAACAAATGCACAAAATATTTTACTGAAGATAAAGACAGTTGATGGTGTAAACATTGATAAAATTGTTCCTCTAAAAGCGTCCTTTATAAATAAGTCTGCCTGCATTAGTTATGTTTATCAAATACCTGCAATACTAAAGGCAAAGGGATACATTACTGCATCTATTGATTCTATTAGCGAACAAGAAAAAAGTATATCCATAAACCTTTTTATTGGCAACCTCTACACCTGGAAAAATTTGGTACTGCCAAATGAACTAAAAAATATCGCAAACATTAACACTAAAGATTACACCCAACTTCCTGAAAGCATTTTAAACTACTATGAAAACAATGGCTTTCCTTTTGCAAAAATTAGTTTCGATAGTATAGTAATTAACAGCACAAATGAAATAAGTGCTGTGCTAAAAATTAATAAAGGTGTTGAATACAAAATGGACAGTATAAGGATTTGGGGCAATGCAAACATCAGTAATCGCTTTTTGCAACACTACCTTAAACTGCAAAATGGTGTATTCTATTCCAAAGAAAAGTTTGAGAAAATAAATAATCGCATCAACCAGCTTTCTTACCTGAACAGCTATAAAGGCTGGGATGTTTTAATGCTTAGTCACAGCTATTTACTCAACCTTTATTTGCAGCCAAAAAGTGTAAATAAGTTTGATGCCATCATTGGTTTTTTGCCAAATAACAATCAAAGCAATGGCTCGTTACTACTGACATTGGATGCTAAACTTAATTTGCAAAATGCATTTGCAAAGGGGGAAAATATCAGCTTAAATTGGCAGCAAATTCAACCACAATCGCCACGTGTAGATATTGGTTTTGTGATGCCATATATTTTTAATAGCGATGCTGGATTAAACTTTAATTTCAATTTATATAAAAGAGATTCTGCCTACCTAAATATAACTACAGACATTGGTGCAGACTATGAACTTACAGATAAAACAAGGTTCAAGGTTTTCATTAACAGTTTTAGCACTCGCATCATTCAAGCAGATACTGCATCAATTGTTATCAATAAAAAATTGCCCTCGGTGTTAGATATGAATATTACAAACCTTGGCGTTGAATATTTTTATAGTAATGCTATTGGCACAAAGCTCAACAAGCGTAAAGGTTTTGAACTAAAATTGACGGGTAGTTTTGGACAAAAGAAAATATTACCCAATAGCAGCATCACTAGTTTAAAAACTAGTGGATATAATTACAACAGTTTATACGATTCTATCAAACTAAATTCATATCAAGTTAAAGCTAAAATTTTTGCTGCAAAATACTTTAGCTTAAGCAAGTTATCTGTTCTCAAATTGGCTGCCAACTATGGTTTAATACAAACAACAAACTATTTGCAAAACGAGCTTTTTCAAATTGGTGGTTTCAAGTTATTGCGTGGCTTTGACGAGGAAAATATTTTTACAAATGAATATGCTGTTGGCATAGCAGAGTACAGGTATTTAATCAATCAAAACTCTTACTTTTTTGGGTTTACAGATGTTGGCTTTTCTAAAAACAAAATCATCAATAAAGATTATAACTATGTAGGTGCTGGTGTTGGCTTGGCTTTGGAGACAAAACAAGGTATTCTCAACATTAGCTTTGCAGCAGGAAAACGAAACGATTTGCCATTTAATTTGAGTGAAACCAAAATACACGTTGGCATCGTGAGTAATTTTTAGAAGTTGTTTTATCTTATGTGGTTAATTTGCACCCCAATTGGTTATTACTAATGAAAATATTTGTTGCAATTTTTTTTCTCGCCATCTCTGCTTTGAGTTATGCCCAAGTGGATTCTCCAATGGCTGTAAAACCTATTGTAAAAAATGCAATAAAAAAAGATACTGCTAGGCTAACTGACTCAACCCCTAAAAAGCAAGATTCATTACTCGCTACAAAAACAGATTCCACCAAATTGAAAGATACAGTTTTTGCAGTAAAAAAAGATACATCAATTTATAAATTGCTTCTTGAATTCCCATTAATCAACAACAGCAAGCCAGAGTATATGCTTACATCTTTCAGGGATGCAAAGTCTAAGGATATGTTGTTTTATTTACTGGTATTTATTGTGTTTTTATTAGGACTCATTCAGGTTTTCTTTGCAAAGTATTTCAGAAATATTTTCAATATATTTTTTCAAACAAGTTTCAGGCAAAAGCAAACAAGGGAGCAGCTTACACAGGAAAATATTGCAGCTTTATTGCTCAATGTTCTGTTCATTATTTCAGCAAGTACATTCGTTACTTTAATATCCAATAAGCTTAAAATAGCACACACTTCCATTTGGCAAATTTTTGCTTTTGCACTTGTGGCATTAACAATTATTTATCTTACCAAGTTGTTGTTTACACAATTTATGGGTTGGGTATTTAATAAAAAAGATGTTGCTCAATCCTATAGTTTTATTGTGTTTATTGTTAATAAAATTATTGGCGTTGTACTCATTCCTTTTTTGTTTTTATTGGCATTCTCAACAAATGGATTGCAGCAATTTTCGTTTTCAGTGGCTATAATGCTTGTTACCTTTTTGTTTCTTTTTCGTTTTTTCAATACCTATAAAAACATCAATGGCAGATTAAAAATAAATGCCTTTCATTTTTTCCTTTATTTTTGCAGTGTCGAAATTTTACCATTGCTTATTATGTATAAGGCTCTCAACAATTATATAAGCAGTGGTATTTGAATTTTAAATGATAAGCAAAGCAATGGCAAAAAGTGGAACGAAGGCAACTACAGCTACTACTCCTAAAATAAAAAAGATACTTATCTCTCAGCCTAAACCTGAAAGTGAAAAATCTCCTTACTTCGAACTTGAAAGAAAGCATGGCGTTGAGCTATCTTTTATGCCATTTATACAACTTGAGGCAATTTTGTTTAAAGAATTTCGTAAGCAAAAGGTTGATGTAATTGCTCACACGAGCATTATTTTTACTAGCAAAAATGCCATTGATCATTACTTCAGGTTAGCCGAAGAAATGAAGATGAACATTAACCAGGAAACAAAATATTTCTGCACTACAGAGTCTGTTGCACTTTATTTACAACGTTATATTCAATACAGAAAACGCAAGGTTTTTTTTGGTGCCGATAGTAGTAACAAAGGAATGTTTGATGTGATTAACAAGCACAAGGAAATCGAAAAATTTCTTTATGTGTGTAGCGAGAATCAGCAAGACAATGAAATTGTGGGCTGGTTAAAAAGTAACAAATGCGATTTTTCTTTAGGCTATATGTATCGCACAGTGAGCAACAATATTAAAGAAACGATTGCCATAAAAAAGTTTGACATCATTTGTCTTTTTACCCCAAGTGGCGTAAAAAGTTTATTCGATAACTTTCCTACATATAAACAAAATGGAACTTTGGTTGGTGGCTTTGGAAGCAATACCCTAAAAGCAATTGAAGATGCTGGCTTGCAGTTAAACATTAAAGCTCCTGCTCCACAAAGCCCAAGTATGATTACTGCTTTGGACAAGTTTTTAACGGAAGCTAATAAGTAATTTTTCTACAAACCCCTTCTTAATCTTGCAACAGGAACATTTAGCAACTCTCTGTATTTTGCAACGGTTCTGCGGGCAATGTTGTAGCCTTTTTCATTAAGCAATTCGGTAAGTTCCTCATCGGCAAAAGGTTTGCGTTTATCTTCAGCTTCAATAATGTCGCTCAATATTTTTTTTACTTCAGTAGTGCTTACTTCTTCGCCACTATCGGTAGTAAGGCTTTCACTAAAGAAAAATTTAAGGCGGTAAGTTCCAAATTCCGTTTGCACAAATTTGCTATTTGCAACACGGCTCACAGTGCTAATGTCTAAACCTGTTACTTCTGCAATATCCTTTAAAATCATTGGCTTCATTTCAGTATCGTCACCAGTTAAAAAGAAATTATACTGGTGGTTCATTATAGCAGTCATTGTGTTGGTAAGGGTTTCTTGGCGTTGTTTAATCATATCAATAAACCACTTGGCACCATCTATTTTTTGCTTAATAAATTGTACTGCTTCTTTTTGTTTTTTATCTGTCTTAGCACCTCTGTCATATTCTTTCATCAAGTCTTTGTAGTCGCTGCTAATCCTAAGTTCTGGGGCATTTCTACCATTAAGTGTTAGCTCCAATTCTCCATTGTTGTTTATTATAAAAAAGTCTGGAATAACATACGACTCTTTAGCATTGCTTTCTCCTGCATCGCCTCCAGGTCTTGGGTTGAGTTTGATAATCTGGTTAATTACTTTTTTAAGTTCATCATCGGTTAAAGACAAAGTTGCTTGCAGTTTCGAGTAGTGTTTTTTTATAAATTCGTCGAAGTATTTTTCTAAAATTTTAATGGCTAAATCAACGCTTTTATCTCCATCATTTTGCTTTTTGTAAAGTTGCAATAACAAACATTCTTTTAAATCTCTTGCAGCAATACCTGTTGGTTCAAATTGCTGAATTAGTGAAATAACTTCCTCAACTTCTTTTTCTGTAGTAATAATGTTTTGTCTAAATGCAAGATCATCAACAATGCTAGTGGTTTCTCTACGCAGGTACCCATCATCATCTAAGCTGCCAACAATTTGCTCTGCAATTTTATATTGATGTTCGCTCACATCCATCATACTTAATTGTGAGTAAAGGAGGTCAAAAAAAGTAGTTTCATTTTTTATAGGAATTACTTTTTTATCATCAAGCTCAGGGTAGTTATCGTCTTTCATTTTATAATCTGCAACATCATCATCACTGTCACTCACATATTCACTAACGTCAATGTTTTCATATTCATCATCACTTCCATCAAGTTCTTCAAACTCATCTTCTGGCGTTTCAAACTCATCTTTAATTTCTGCACTCACATCGTCAGCTTCATTTTCATCTGCCAATTCCAATGCAGGATTTTCTTCAAGTTCTTCTTTAATTCTCTCTTCCAAATTCGCAGTAGGTACTTGCAACAATTTCATCAACTGAATTTGTTGAGGCGATAATTTGGTAAGTAATTTTTGTTGTAATGATTGACCAAGTGCCATTGCTATTTACGATTGAAAGATTGCAGATTTACGATTTATTTTATACTACAAAAGAAAACAAACTATAGTAAAAAAATAATTTTTATTTTGATTGATTTCCTTTAAACTCATCCTTAAAAAATTGCAAATTTTGGCAACAATTTGCCGATTATAATTAGCCATAAAAAGAATTGAAATATTTTCTATCATTGTGTTATCAAATAAATTATTAAATAAAATCTTATGCGTAATAATCACGAAATTGATTACAGAATTTATGGAGAAGAAATGCAGTATGTTGAAGTAGAGCTTGACCCCAATGAAACAGCAGTTGCCGAACCTGGTGCTTTTATGATGATGGATGATGGAATACAGATGGAGACTATGTTTGGCGATGGTAGTCAGCAACAAAATAGTAGCATTTTAAATAAGTTGTTTAATGCAGGAAAACGAATGCTTGTTGGCGAAAATTTATTTATGACAGCTTTTACCAATGTTGGTTCAGGCAAAAAACACGTCAGCTTTGCCTCGCCTTATCCTGGCAAAATTGTAGTGCTTGATTTGCAGGAATTGGGAGGTAGAGTTATTTGTCAAAAAGATGCCTTTTTGTGTGCTGCAAAAGGGGTCTCTATTGGTATTGAATTTCAAAAAAAATTAGGTACAGGATTGTTTGGTGGCGAAGGCTTCATTATGGAAAAATTAGAAGGTGATGGAATGGCTTTTATGCACGCCAGTGGTTATGTGCAGGAGAAAACTTTGCAAGCTGGTGAACTGCTCAAGATTGATACTGGTTGTATTGTTGGGTTTCAAGCTTCAGTCGATTATGATATACAATTTGTGGGTGGCATTAAGAATACAATCTTTGGTGGTGAGGGTTTGTTTTTTGCAACACTTCGTGGACCAGGAAAAGTATGGATACAAAGTTTACCAGTAAGCCGTTTAGCTGCAAGAATATTGGCCTATGGAACCTATCAACGCAAAGAGGAGGGAAGTATTTTAGGAGGTTTGGGCAATATGCTCGATGGTGATGGTTGGTAAGATAAATCTTAGTTAAAAAAGCCTTGATGTTTACATCAAGGCTTTTTTATGTTATGCAGTCTAAACTTTTTATAACAATATCACAAATGGTTTTCAATTCTTCATTTGTAGTGCAAAGCGGTGGTGCAATTCTGATGCTGTTGCTGGCAAATAAAAACCAGTCTGTAATCAATCCATTGGCAACACATTTTTCTGCAACAGCTTGTGTAACCTCAAAACTTTCCAATTCAATAGCTGCCCATAAACCAGCAGTATGTATGCTTTTTATTTTGGGATGATGAAGATATTTCAATAAAATTTGTTCTTTGCTTTTTACTTCATCTATCCATTTATTTTCCAATAAAACTTCCATTGCTGCTTTGCCAGCAGCACAACTTACTGGGTGACCACCAAATGTTGTAATATGCCCCAACACAGGGTTGTAGCTCAATGTATCCATCAGTTTTTTATCGGCAATAAATGCACCTAAAGGCATTCCTCCACCAAGTGCTTTACCCAAAAGCAACACATCTGGAACAACATTAAATTGTTCAAAAGCCCATAAACTACCTGTTCTACCAAAACCTGTTTGTATTTCATCAAACATCATCAATGCACAATGTTTATTGCATTTTTCTCTTATTTGCTGCAACCATTCTATTGAAGGTTTCACTACACCAGCCTCTGCCTGCACAGGTTCAAGTATAACGCAAGCTGTGTCTTTATCTATGGCATCAACGGCTTCCTGGCTTCCATAATCATAATGAAAAATATTAGGTAATAAAGGGCGAAAATTTTGTCGCCAATACTCATCTCCCATCAGGCTCAAAGCACCTTGTGTGCTGCCATGATAAGATTTATTAAAGCAAATTATTTTACTTTTATTGGTAACACGTTTTGCCAGTTTCATTGCACCTTCAACTGCTTCTGCACCACTGTTTGTAAAGTAAACACTGTTTAAACTTTGGGGTAAATTATCGGTTAATAATTTTGCGTAAGCTACTTGTGGTTGTTCAATAAACTCTCCATAAACAATCAGGTGCATATACTGTGATGCCTGTTGTTGCACAGCTTCAACAACCTTAGGATGGCTGTGTCCAATGTTTGCAACGCTAAAGCCAGAAATGCCATCAATGTACTTTTTACCATTAACATCATAAATATAAATGCCATCAGCTTTCACCATTTCTAAACCAATGGGTGCCTGCGATGTTTGTGCTATATGCTGAAAGAATAATTGACGAAGGTTCATTGATGTTTTTATATGGACAAAAGTAAGTAGCCCAAATTATTCAATAACTTTTTCTATCCAAGCTAACTTTCCATCTGCATTCATTCCACATAAAACTACCCTTAGTTTTTTGCTCACATCATTGTTATAAAAGTCAACTGTAACTTTCTTTTTAGATGCGTCTGTTAAGATGTATGGATTCCAGTAAAGTGTAGTTCTGATGTCTGGTGTGTAAGCATCATTTTGCTTTTCATAATTAGGATGAAAGAATTCTTTGTATGAAGTATAACCCTCCAGAAACTTAAAAGCAATACCTCTTCCTGGAGTGCTTTTAACA
>JANYEP010000275.1 GCA_025363075.1 Chitinophagaceae bacterium
CTGTTTTTTCTGTAACATTAATTGTTTTAACACCTTTACCACCACGGTTTGTAATTCTATAAACATCATCACCATCTTCATCAATTAATGGTGTACGTTTGCCAAATCCTTTTTCGCTTACTACCAAAACAGTTTTGCTTCTATCATCTCTGTTAATGGTAATCATACCAACAACTTCATCTTTAGTATCATCAACCTCAATACCATAAACACCTATTGCACCACGACCTGTTGAACGAACTTTTTCTTCTGGAAAACGAATGGCTCTACCACTTTTAACTGCCAACATAATTTCGCAATTACCATCAGTTAAACGAGCAGCTAATAGTTCATCTCCTTCGCTAATTGTAATAGCATTGATACCATTTGTTCTCGGGCGACTAAAATCTTCTAAATCTGTTTTTTTAATGATACCTTGTTTGGTACATAAAACGATATATCTGTTTGCTAAAGATTCTTTGTTTTGCAAATCTCTAACTTCAATAATTGCTTTTACTTTATCGTCTGGTGGAATTTGAATAAGGTTTTGAATAGCCCTGCCTTTTCCTGCTTTTTCGCCATCTGGTATTTCGTAAACATTCAACCAAAAACATCTTCCTTTTTCTGTAAAGAACAACATTGTATCGTGGGTACTTGCAACAAACAAATGTTCAACATAATCTTCATCTCTTGTTTTTGCTCCAATTGCACCTTTGCCACCACGTTTTTGAGCCCTATAATCGCTGCCAGTTGTACGTTTTACATAGCCTAAATGTGAAATGGTAATTACCACATCTTCTTCTTTAATGAAATCAAGCATATTTGCTTCATCTGCTAAATATTGAATTTCACTTCTTCTTGGTTCGCCAAATTTTTGTTTAACTTCTAAAAGCTCTGTTTTAATTAAGTCGTAACGTAAAGGCTCGCTTGCCAATAAATCTTTTAATCTTCCAATGGTTATCATCAAGCCATTAAATTCTTCAATAATTTTTTCACGTTCCATTCCTGTTAAGCGTTGCAAACGCAATTCCATAATGGCTTGTGCTTGTTTTTCGCTTAATCCAATACCTTGAGTATAATGTTTTGTGGTTTCTTCGTTAAATAAAGTTGCTGGTAAATGCCATTTGTCTTCGATGCTTTTTGCAATCAATCCTTGTTTAGCTTCATCTGGTGTAGCACTACCACGAATGATAGAAATTGCTGCATCTAAATGATCTTTATCGGCAATAACTTTTAAAAATCCTTCTAATAAATGGGCTCTTTCTTCTGCTTTTTTAAGTTCAAACTTTGCTCTTCTAATCACCACATCCATTCTAAATTCAATGAACTCGGCAATTAAATCCCTTACATTAAAAATATGAGGGCGACCCTTGCTGATAGCAACGTTGTTAATACCAAAACTTGTTTGCAGTTCTGTGTATTTATACAACATATTGATAACAATATTGGCAACTGCATCACGCTTTAAATCAACCACAATACGTGTTCCTTCACGTTTGTTACTTTCATTATTTACGTGTGCAATACCATCAATTGTTTTATCATTCACCAACTGACCAATTTTATCAGTTAAGCCATCTAAACTAACTTGATAAGGAACTTCAGTAATGACTATTTGTTCACGACCACTTGGCTTAGTATCTATTTGACACTTACCACGAACAACAACTCTTCCACGACCAGTAAGCAAACCTTGTTTCACACCTTCCATTCCATAAATAACACCACCTGTAGGAAAATCTGGTGCTTTAACAAACTGAATCATTTCTTCAGCAGTAATATCTCTATTGTCAACGTAGGCAATACATCCATCAATAACTTCACTTAAATTGTGAGGCATCATATTGGTTGCCATACCTACAGCAATTCCACTACTTCCATTAACCAACAATTGAGGGATACGTGTTGGCAAAACAGTTGGTTCTTCAAGGCTATCATCAAAGTTCGATTGAAAATCAACCGTATCTTTTTCAATATCTTCCAGCATTGCTTCTGCAAACTTTTGCAAACGAACCTCGGTATAACGCATTGCTGCTGGTGGATCACCATCTTGTGTTCCAAAGTTACCCTGACCATCAACCATTGTATGCCTCATTGTAAACTCTTGAGCCATACGAACCAAAGTATCGTAAATACTGGCATCGCCGTGAGGGTGATATTTACCCATTACCTCACCCACAATTCTTGCACTTTTTTTATAGGGTTTATTGCTGCCATTGCTCAACTCGTTCATTGCATATAAAACCCTGCGATGAACTGGTTTAAAACCATCTCTTACATCTGGTAAAGCACGACCCACAATAACACTCATTGAGTAATCAATGTAAGCGGTTTTCATTTGTTCCTCAATAGGAACCTGTATCACACGATCGTTATCGCTTGTTTGTTCTGGTAATTGATTTTCTTCCATAAATTATATTCACCCCCACCCTAAAGGGAGTTTTGAAAATGATTTGTTATCCTACATAATTCCCCTTTAGGGGGTAAGGGGTTTTAGAACTGCAAATATATGTTTTGAGGGCTGAAATAACGAATGTATTTGAGTCCAATAGGGTAGTAGTTATCCACATTGTTATCATAGCATAATACACCTCGTTAGTAGCAAATAAAATGGTTTGTGATGCACAAACCATTAGTAAAAAAATAATCAAAATAATTATTTATTCAATTCGCTCCAGCTCGCCGATGCTTATTAATTCTTCAACAAAACCCTCCATATTCGAACTTTTCATTGTGATGTTTCTAAATTTCAAAATTCTCTCGGCGTAATCTGCCATAAATTCATCAACAGTTTTTGAACGAATTTGGCTTGTTGCGTTTAGATAGTGTAATAATGTTTCGTAATCGTTAGTAGTAAAAGGACGTGGGTCTCCTTTGATTTTAAATTTCATTTGGGGTTAATAGTTTTAATGGGTAGTTAAATCAGTTTTCAAAAGTAGCGTTGTTTTTTTAATGAAGGTTGTTTATTATTGAAATAGACTATTTACAAAACATATATTTATTCATTACCAATCAATAAGCAAAAAAAAGTTTTATAATGCAGCTAAAATTGCTTAGAAAATAGGTTTTTTATTTGTCAACATATATTTTAATCACCACCTAATTTATTAATGATAATTTTGACAAATGGCACTATTAAAAGTAATTAATATTTGCAAGCGAGATTTAAAAGGTTTGCAAATAGATGACATTAATTTTGAACAGCAACAAGGGCAAAAAATTGCCATTGCAGGAGAATCTGGTGCAGGAAAAACCACCTTGTTGAAAATAATTTCAGGGTATATGCAACCCACTACAGGCGAAGTTTTATTTGAGGGAAAACGAGTAATAGGCCCAGATGAAAAATTATTACTTGGTCATCCGCAAATTGGCTATTTATCACAACATTATGAATTATTAAATAATTATAAAGTTGAAGCACTTGTGTGGTTTGAAAATAAATTGCCAATTGAAGAAGTAAATACATTATTTGACATTTGTCAGATTAAGCATTTGTTAAATCGAAGAACAAATGAACTGTCTGGAGGCGAAAGACAAAGAATTGCTTTGTGTATGTTGCTCATAAAAGCTCCTAAGCTATTGTTGTTGGATGAACCTTTTTCCAACTTAGATTTAATACATAAGTTAGCACTGAAAAAAGTAGTGGCAGATATTTCTGATAAACTTAATATCACTTGCATTCTTACATCTCATGATCCTCAGGATACACTTTCTTGGGCAGATGAAATACTTGTGATGAAAAATGGACAGATTGTGCAGCAAGGGAAACCTCAACAAGTTTATTATCATCCTGTAAATGAGTATGTTGCTGGGCTTTTTGGGAAATACAATTTATTAAATGCCCAGCAAGTAACAGCGTTATTTGGCAATAAAATATTTATCCATAAAACGCAGCAACTTTTAATAAGGTCTGAACAATTTCATATTACTTCAATTGCGGATGCCATATTTGTAGCAAAGGTTGTAAACATTAGTTTTTGGGGTAATTACTACGAAGTAAAATTGCAGGTTAATAACATTACTTTAATAATGAATATGCTTACCAACGATACTAAAATTGGAGAAAGGATTGGTGTAGCAATTGATATTGATAAAATTTGTTTAGTTTGAGTTTGTTATAAAGTTCTATAAATAAGCTCATTTTCTTGGTATGTTAACAAAAAGTTAATTTAATGTTAACACACAATAATATTTTACTATAATTTTGTCGCTCGCTATTGCTCAAAATAAGTTATAGCTATCACCAAAAACAAATTTTATGTACCATTTAAT